>JAICTB010000171.1 GCA_025936595.1 Thermoleophilia bacterium
ACCCACCCCTCCCCCCCCCTCTGGCGCCGCCTTTTTCCCGGCCACCTCTTTCGGCCCCCCCGGCCCTCCCCCCCTTTGGGGGGCATTACCGGGGGGGGGGGGGGGGGGGGTGGCCACCCCCCCCCCGCCACCCTGGCTCTTCAAGCAGCCTGTCAGACCGGCGCCGTGGCTCCCTCGTAGACCTCGATGAAGCGCCGGTAGTTGCGGGCTATCTTCTCGACGGCGGCGTCGCGGTCGAACCCGTCCGGGTCGCCCGCGTAGGCCTTCACCGACTCGCCGAAGATCGAGCGGCCGATCGCGAAGCCGATATAGCCCTCGAGACCCGACGCCGCCCGCAGCCACTCGTCGACCTTCTGGTCCGAGGCCCCGCGGCCGAGCACGACACAGGACACGTCGTCGCGGCCCTCGCGGCGCACGAGCTGCGCGATCTCGTTGCACGCCTCGCGGTCTTCGATGCCCTCGATCTTCCAGATGTCGGCCTCGACGCCGCCGTTCTGCAGCTGCAGGATCGCCTCCATCATCAGCTCCGGCCGCAGCTCCGTGTCGTGGCGGTCGGTGTCGCCGTCCACGCTTGCGAGCTGCGCGTCCTCGGCGGGCACGAGCAGCTCGAACAGGTACTTGCGGTGATGCTCGTGCAGCCACTCCGACAGGCGGCGCAGCTTCTCGACCTGACGCTCGTTCATCGACCGGTCGCCCTCCGGGTTGTAGCGGACGAGCACCTTCGAGAAGTCGGGATCGAACTCCTCGATCTTCTCGCCGAACCGGTCGCCGTACTCGAAGTCGAACTCGTTCTGGCCTGACTTCTCCACCGGCATCGCGAGCTTGTACCCGCCCGCCTTCGCCTCACGTGCGACGTCCGGGCCGTATTGCCCGTCGACGAGGACGCCCGCGAACTGCTTCGGTGCGCCCTGCTCGACCGCGCGCTGGAACCCTTCCCAGATCAACGTCTTCGCTCCCGGCACGCGCTCGACGTCGCCGACCATCTTCTCGAACGAGCCGCGGTGGTCGAAAGCGAGGATATAGAGGCGCTCGTCGTAGCCGAGCTCATCCAGTCCGATGCTCATCAGTACTCCCTTCCCGTGAACTGTGTCAGCTTGCTGAGGTTGTGGCGCGCCTCGATCCGTCGCACGGTGCCGGAACGGGAGCGCATGACGATCGAGTCCGTAATGGCGCCGTCGTTGACGTAGCGCACGCCGCGCAGGAGCGCGCCCGTGGTGACGCCGGTGGCCGCGACGAAGACATCGTCCCCGGCGACGAGGTCGTCGGTCGTGAGGACGCGGTCGAGGTCGTAGCCCGCCTCGACGAGTGCGCGGCGCTCCTCGTCGCTGCGCGGCCAGAGCTTCCCCTGCATCCCACCACCGACGCACTTCAGCGCTGCGGCCGAGATGACGCCCTCCGGCGTGCCGCCGACGCCGTAGAGCAGGTCGACGCCGGTGCCGGGGCGCGCGGCGGCGATTGCGGGCGCGACGTCGCCGTCGCGGATCAGGTTGACGCGGGCCCCCGCCTGGCGCAGCTCGCCGATCAGCTCGTCGTGGCGGTCGCGCTCGAGGACGACGACGCGCACGTCCGTCGCACGCCGCCCTTTCGCCTTCGCAACGGCCTTGACGTTCTCGGTCGGCGTCGCGTTGATGTCGATTGCGTGCACCGTGTCGGCGCCCGCCGCGATCTTCTCCATGTAGACGGCGGCGCCGGGGAAGAACATCGCGCCTCGCTCTGCGACGGCGATCACGGCGATCGCGTTCGGCTGTCCGAGCGCGGTCAGCCTCGTCCCCTCGAGTGGATCGACGGCGACGTCAACCCGGGAGCCGCCACCGCCGCCCACCTCTTCGCCGTTGAAGAGCATCGGCGCCTCGTCCTTCTCGCCCTCGCCGATCACGACGACCCCGTCCATGACCACGGTGTCGAGCATCGAGCGCATCGCGTCGACGGCCGCCTGGTCGGCCGCGATCTTGTCGCCGCGCCCGATCCAGCGGCCCGCGCCCATGGCGGCCGCCTCGGTGACACGGACGAGCTCGAGCGCGAGGTTGCGGTCAGGAAGGGCGGTGGCCATCGACCCAGGATCCTAGAGTGACGGCGTGCGCCTCGACTGGGAGATCGCCAAGCGCGGTTGGCGCCGCTATGCGGCCTATCCGTGGGCGACCGTCGCCGGGATCTTCACGAACACGATCTTCGGCTTCATCCAGGCCTACATCCTGCTCGCGGTCTACCGGCATCGCACCGACGTCGGGGGCTATGACGTGCGCGACACGGTCACCTACGTCTGGCTCGCTCAGGCGATCCTCATGACCGTCTACGTGTTCGGCTGGCAGGAGCTCGCGCTGCGGATCCGGGACGGGTCGATCGCGACCGACCTCGTCCGTCCGCTCGATCCGCAGCGCTACTGGCTCGCCTACGACCTCGGGCGCGCCCCCTACCACTTCGTCTTCCGAGGGTTCCTGCCGTTCGTGTTCGGCGCGCTCGTCTTCCGGCTGCACACGCCGTCGCCGCTCGACGCCGTTGCCTTCCTTGTCAGCCTGGCGGTCGCGGTCGTCGTCAGCCTCGGCTTCCGCTTCCTCTACAACCTGTCTGCGTTCTGGCTCGTCGACATCCGCGGTGTGATGATGGTCTCGCTCAGCCTCTCGCTGTTCCTCTCGGGGATGGTGATGCCGCTGTCGTTCTTCCCGGGCTGGCTGGGGGAGATCGCACACGCGCTGCCGTTCGCGTCGATCGTGCAGGCGCCGATCGACATCTGGCTCGGGAAGCACCACGGCGCTGCGCTCGCCGGTGTGATCGCGCTGCAGGCGTTCTGGGCGCTCGTCTTCCTCGGTCTCGGGCGTCTGGCGCTGCGGGCGGGCTCGCGGAAGCTCGTGATCCAGGGTGGTTGAGCCCGTCCTCCTCTGGCGACGCCTCGTCGGAGCACAGGTTCGGTCGCAACTGCAGTACCGCGTGTCGTTTGCGCTCGACGCGACCGGCGCGTTCCTGATCTCGTTCATCGACTTCCTCGCCGTGCTCGTGATCTTCCACAACGTGCACCGGCTCGGCACGTGGAGCGTGCGCGAGGTGGCGTTCCTGTACGCCTTCTCGTCGATCTCGTTCGCAACCACCGACCTGCTGATCGGGCACTTCGACCAGTTCCCGCAGAAGATCCGCGACGGCAACTTCGACATCCTGCTCGTGCGCCCGCGCGGCACGCTCTTCCAGGTGATCGGGTCGGACTTCCAGATGCGGCGGCTCGGCAAGGCGCTGCAGGGGCTGCTCGTGCTCGGCTTCGTGATCGGCTCGCTGGACATCCCGTGGGACGCCGGCCGGGTGGCGATGCTCGTCGTGATGGTCCCCGCAGCGATCGTCATCTTCGGCTCGGTGTGGGTGGTCGGCGGCTGCCTTGTTTTTTGGACGACCGACGGCGGCGAGTTCACGAACGCCTTCACCTACGGCGGCAACTTCCTCGCGCAGTACCCGGTCGACATCCTCTCCACCTGGCTGCGGCGCTTCCTCGCCTACATCGTCCCGCTCGCCTTCGTCTGCTACTTCCCGGCGCTCTACATCCTCGACAAGCCCGACCCGCTCGGTCTGCCGCGGTTCGTCGATTTCCTCTCGCCCGTCGTCGCGCTCGTCGCCGTCGCCGTTGCGGGGTCGGTCTGGCGGTTCGCCGTCCGTCACTACCGGAGCGCGGGCGGATGATCGAGGTCGACGGCCTCAGCAAGCGGTTCGTCGTGCGGCACGGGCGGTTCCGGCGCGAGCGGCACGTCGTCGACGCCGTGAAGGAGATCTCCTTCCGCGTCGAGCGCGGCGAGCTCCTCGGTTACCTCGGTCCGAACGGCGCGGGCAAGTCGACGACGATCAAGATGCTGACGGGGATCCTCGTCCCGTCAGCGGGCCGCGTCTCGGTGGCGGGGCTCGACCCGTCGCGGCGGCGCATCGAGCTCGCGCGTCGGATCGGCGCCATGTTCGGGCAGCGCGTGCAGCTCTGGTGGGACCTGCCGCTCGTCGACTCGTTCGAGCTGCTGCGACACATCTACAAGGTGCCGGCCGACCGCTACCACACGCAGCTCGCGCGCTTCCGCGACGTGCTCGACCTCGATCCGTTCCTCCACACGCCGGTGCGCCAGCTTTCGCTCGGCCAGCGGATCCGCGGTGAGCTGACCGCGGCGATGCTGCACGGGCCTGAGCTGCTCTTTCTCGACGAGCCGACGATCGGGCTCGACGTGGTCGCGAAGCAACGCGTGCGCGACTTCCTCGTCGAGATCAACCGTCAGGAGGGCGTCACCGTGCTCCTGACGACACACGATCTCGGCGACATCGAGCGGCTCTGCAGCCGGCTGCTCGTGATCGACCACGGCAGCCTGATCTGGGACGGCGCGATCGCGCAGCTGAAGGAGCGCTACGGCGGAGAACGGACGCTGGTCGTCGACCTCGAGGAGCCTGCACCTCCTTTGGACATCGCCGGCGCGCGAGTCGAGAAGGTGGACGGCCCCCGGCAGTGGCTGCGATTCCGGGGCTCGGCGTCCGAGCTGACCGCGCAGGTCGCCGCGTCCGCGCGGCTCGTGGATCTACAGGTCCAGGAGCCCGACATCGAGGAGATCGTCCGCCGCATCTATGCCGGCGAGCGCTGAGCGACTACATCGACTCGGGCGCGTCCACACCGACCAGGTCGAGGCAGCGCGCGATCACGCGCTGCGTCGAGCGGCAGAGGCCGAGCCTGAACGACTGCGCCGGGTCGCCGAGAACGCGGCACTCGTGGTAGAAGCGGTGAAAGTCGTCCGCGAGCCTGATCGCGTAGGCCGGAAGCAGCTGCGGCCCCCGTCTCTCGGTCGCCTCGCGCACGGTCACCGGGAAATCCGTGAGACGCTTGATCAGCTGCCGCTCCTCCGCCGCGAGCGCACCCGGGGGAGCGCCGCCGACCTCAGCGCCGCCGGCGTTGCGCATGATCGCCGCGATCCGCGCGTGCGCGTACTGCACGTAGTAGACCGGGTTCTTCTGCGACTTCTCCGCTGCGAGGTCGAGGTCGATCTCGATCGTCTGATCCGGGCCACGGTTGACGAGGTACCAGCGCGTCGCGTCGACCCCGATCTCGTCCATCACCTCGTCCACGAAAACGACGTTGCCGGCGCGCTTCGACGCCTTCGCCGTCTCGCCCCCGCGCGTCAGGTGGACGAACTGGTAGAGCAGCACCTCGATGCGGACCGGGTCATAACCGAGCATGCGGGCGATCGCCGCGTACCAGCGCGCGGTCGCG
>JAICTB010000103.1 GCA_025936595.1 Thermoleophilia bacterium
GCCCCGAGCGCGATCAGCCCCGCGAACGCTGCGAGGAGGGAGATCACGGGTGTCAGCGCGTCCGTGCTCTCCTTCGCGAGGAGGACGGCGGCCTGCAGCGAGCTCGTGACCTTGCAGCCGCCGCCGAGGCAGCCGAGCCGGAGCGCGAGCGGCGTCCGGTGTGCGAGCCGGCGCCGCACGTCACGGAACTCGCGCGCGATCTGTTTCGCGTGGCCCGGCGTCAGGGCGCCCGGCTGGACCGGCAGCTCGTAGGTGTTGAGGTATCCGCGCGCGCCGAGCGCCCGCGTCGCGGCGTAGAACTCGCCTGGCCGCATCAGCACGAACGGCGGAGGGAGCGGCGCGTCCGGGTTGCGGGGGCGGATCTTGAACACGAAGTTGATCCAGTAGGGATTGGAGAGGTCGCCGTCGAGCTGCCGGTAGACGGCGCCGACGCGCACGGAGGTGCGCTTCGGCGCTCCCGGGAACGCCCCGCCGAGCAACTGCAGCGGGTCGCCGGGCGCGAGGTGCGCGGTCTTCGCCAGCGACGAGGGGATGTAGGCACCCGGACCACCGCCGGAGAGGACGCCGACATGCACCAGCGCGTTCGTGCGGGTCATCGCGAACACTTCGAAGGGACGTCCTTCGACGGCATTCCCCACGATCGCGAACGATGCCGACGTGAGGATCGCCCGCTGCACGAAGGGCAGGCTCGTCGAGAGCTTCGCCGCCGCCGCGCGGCGCGCTCGATCTGCGCGGACGGGGCTCGCGTCCACCGATCCGGAGGTGCGGTCGATCGTCAGGCCCGCTGCGAGCGGCGTGAGCTGCTGCAGCTTTCCCTCGAGCGCCTCGCTTTCTGCACCGGCACGCAGCAGTGGCGCGGAAGCGGCTGCGAGCGCGACGAGGAACGACGTGCAGACGACGGCGAGGAGGACGGCGCGGTGCTGAAGCAGGGCGAGCGGCGCCTTCGCCCAGAGCTTCCGCGGCAGCGCCATCGTCCGATTATGCTGGCGCGCGATGGACGCATGGCTGCAACGTGTCGCCACGGCGGTCGGCAGCGACGAGGAGCTCTCGGATGAGGACGCCGACGCGTTGCTGAAAATCGCACGTATCGCGGCGCACGAAAGCGACGACCGGAGGAATGCGCCGCTGCTCGCCTATCTGATCGGCCGCTCGCGCGGCGATAGGCCGATCGGCGAGATCCTCGAGGCGGTCCGCGGATCGAGCTCGTAAGCCACCGCGCATTCGCCCAGCTCCATCCCACCGGCACGCACCCGGAGACGCAGGAGCGAATGTCGGTCCTGCACGAGCGTTTCTCCTTCGCCGAATGCGCCCCGGCCACCGAGGTCGACGTCCTGCGCTGTCACACGAGCGGACTGCTCGAGACTGTACGGACGACGCGCGGCTGGATCGACGCCGACACCGTGTGCACCGACACGACCTACGAGGCGGCGCTGCTCAGCGCGGGCGCGGCGATCGAGGCCGTCCGCCGCGGCGGCTTTGCGCTCTCGCGCCCGCCGGGCCACCACGCCGAGCGCGATCGGGCGATGGGCTTCTGCCTGTTCGACAACGTCGCGATCGCGGCACGCTGGGCGCAGGCCGAGCTCGGCCTCGAGCGCGTGGCGATCGTGGACTGGGACGTCCACCACGGAAACGGGACGCAGGACATCGTGCGCGACGACGAGTCGCTGCTCTTCGTCTCGCTGCACCAGTGGCCGCTCTACCCGGGGACGGGCGGCCCCGATGAGCAGTGGCAGAACGTCGTCAACCTTCCGCTGCCGGCGGGAACCGACGACGCGGGCTACGCCGCGGCGTGGCAGACGGTCGAGCAGGCTGTGCAGGGATTCTCGCCCGACCTGCTCCTCGTCTCGGCCGGCTTCGACGCGCACGTCGACGATCCGCTCTCCGACATGCAGCTGACAGCCGACGGGTTCCGCGCGCTCGCGCGAGCTGCATCGCAGCTCGCGCCGCGGATCGCGGTCGTGCTCGAAGGGGGTTACAACCTGCGCACGCTGCCCGACCTCGTCGAGTCGGCGCTCGACGGATTCGACTCCCCTTAAGAGCTCCTAGCGGCGGTGGTTCAGCTTCTCGAGCGCTTCGCGGCGGGACGAGACGTTGAGCTTCGCGAGCAGGCTCTTCACGTGCGAGCGCACCGTGTGCTCCGAGATGAAGAGGCGCGCGGCGATCTCGTCCGTCCCGAGGTGCTGGTCGAGCAGGAGCAGCACCTCGAGCTCACGCGCCGAGAGCACGTGCGCGACCGCGTCGGGGACGGCCGCGCGCCCGCCTCCCTCGCGCACCTGGTCGAGCAGCCTGCGCGCGACGGCCCCGGAGAGCGCGGCGTCGCCCTGGGCGACGCCGCGCAGGAACGCGACGATCCGCTCGGGCGGCTCGCTCTTCAGGAGGTACCCGGCGGCGCCCGCGCGAATCGCCCCGAGCAAGTTGGTCTCGTCCTCGGCGGCGGTCAGGACGACGACCTCGGCGTTCGGCGCGGCTGCGCGGATCTGCGGTAACGCGGTCAGCCCGTCCATCTCCGGCATCGAGAGATCGAGGAGGACGAGATCGGGCGCCAACTCTCCCGCGCTCGCGATCGCCTCGGCGCCGCTCGCGGCCTGTCCGACGACCTCGAAGCCGTTCTGCGCGAGCAACCCGGCGAGCGCGTCGCGGGTCAGCGGATGGTCGTCGACGATCAGGATCCGCTCGGTCATGGGTCAGCCCGATTGTGCCGATACCGCCCTTGGTGCACCAGGATCGCAAGCAATTCGAGGGCTTCCTCTGGGGGCAGGTGCTCCTCATCGGCCTGCTCGGGGCGACGCTTGCCCTCTTCCTCGCGTATCCGTCGCTGCGCGAGCCGTATTCCCTGCCGGAGCTGAAGCTCGTGCTCGCGACGATCTACATGCTCGCCGGCGGGTTGGTCGCACTGCTGACGGCGAACCGCTTCGCCATCGAGGGCAGGCGCTACGACCTCGTCCTCTGCTGCGGCTTCCTCGTCACGTCGCTCTCGTGGCTCCTCTTCTCGATCGTTCCCGTTGTCGCGCACACGCAGGGGAGCGAGACCGAGCTCTGGGCAGCGGTCGCAGGCCGAATGCTCGGCTGGGGCATGATCGCGGTGTCGCCGTTCGTGCGCGGCCGCGTGCACCGCCGTGGCGCGGCGCTCGGCAACGGGATCGTGCTCTCGATCACCGCGCTGCTCGTCGTGTGGGGGCTGTCGCGCTCGCTCGGCGTTGCGCTCCCGAACCTCGATCCGGTGCGCGACCAGACTGTGCCTGCGTCGTTGAGCGGTGCGCTCGCCGCAACCGCGCTGCTCCATCTGCTCTCGCTGGTCGGCTTCAGCAATCGCTTCCGGCTGCACGGCGAGGATCTCGACTACTGGCTCGCGCTCGTTGCGACGCTCACGCTCTTCTCGTCGCTGCATTTCATCTTCACGCCGCTCGCGAAGGCCGGCGATGTCTCGCAGGGCGACTATCTCCGCGTGCTCGCCTACGGCGTGCTCCTGGTGGGTGTGTGGCGCGCGATCCGTAGCTCGGAGTTCGGCCGTGCGGTGTCGGAGGAGCGCGCGCGCGTCGCACGGGAGATCCATGACGGGCTGGCGCAGTATCTCTTCGCGATCTCCACGCACGCTTCGATGCTCGAGGCGGGTGCGGATCCGGCGGTGACCCTGCCGCAGTTGAAGGAGGCCGCACTCGCCGCGCAGCAGGAGGCGCGCTACGCGATCCTCGCCCTCTCGTCCGCCGCAGGGCGGTCTCCGTTCGATGCCGCGCTTCGGAGGTACGTCGACTTCTTGACGGCCGACGGAGATCTCGAGGTCGAGCTCGAGATCGATGCGGCGATCGCGCTGGGCCCCGACGAGCAGATCGAGCTCTTCCGCATCGTTCAGGAGGGTCTTGCGAACGCGCGCAAGCATGCGGACGCCCGTCACGCGTGGGTGCAGATCGGCGAACGCGGCGGCGAGCGTTATGTCGCGGTGCGAGACGACGGCACGGGCTTCGATGCGGTCGAGGACGGCGCCGGCCAGGGCCTGCGCAACATGCGCGAGCGCGCGGCCTCGATCGGCGGTGCCCTGACGTTGCGCTCGACGCCCGGCACGGGCACCGCCCTCGAGGTCGTGCTGCGCGCGTAGCGGCTGGGGGCGTAACATCTGGCCCGGCCGCCGTGGGAGACGATGCGGTCGCATTCCTCGAGGGAGAGAAGGGAGATTCGGGAATGTCCAGACGCCCATTGCAAGGGTGGATCGGAGTGGCTGCGGCGGTGGCCGCGCTCGCGACGACCACAGCGCTCGTCATCGGTCCCGCAAGCGCGGGGACGAAGAAAGCCGCTACGACGAGCGCGTGCTCGCTCGGGCCAAGCGGCGCCATCAAGCACGTCATCTACGTGCAGTACGACAACACGCATCTGTCCCGCGACAACCCGAATGTGCCGTCGGACCTGGAGCAGATTCCGGCACTCAAGAACTTCCTGACGACGAACGGCACGCTCGACGCCAACGACCACACGATCCTGATCTCGCACACGGCGGGGGGGATCGTGTCGGCGCTGACCGGTCTGTACCCCGACCGTAACGGGATCACTGTCTCCAACTCCTACGGTGTGTTCCATCCGGACGGCTCGCTCGACACGTCGAACGGCGCGGCGGGCGGCACCTCCGCCTTCTCGTACTGGACCGATCCGACGACGGTCGACGACTCGAACTTCAACCTGATCACCGACGATCAGAAGAACACGCCCGCCCCGTGGGTTCCCTATACGAAGACCGGCTGCGACGTCGGTGCGTTCTCGATCGCCAACATGGAGCTCGAGAACACGAAGACGACGCCGGCGGGCGACATCACGAAGGTGTACGGCGACACGTCGCCCGAGTGGAACTTCGCCCACGACGCCGCGATCTCGAGCGGCAAGAAGATCACCGACTTCGAGGGCATCGCGATCCACTGCGCACAGGGCTCGGACGTCTGCTCCGACGCCAACGGCGGAAAGGACGACAGCCTCCCGCAGGAGCCGGGTGGCTACACCGGCTTCCAGGGTCTGTTCGGCGCGGCGTACGCGAACCAGGTCATCGACCAGCCCGGCGGCTTCCAGTCGTCGGGCCAGGATGCCGACGGCGCCAAGTACAACTTCAACGACCTGCCCCCTGCAGTGAACGACGTGTTCGACTTCTCGCACACGGCCACTGCGTCCACCTGCTCGCTGGCGCCCGACCCGGATCCATGCCCGACGACGCAGGCGGTCGGGAGCGGCGGCGTCAACGGATTCCCGAACAGCTTCAACCCGAGCGCGGCGCAGACGCTCGGCTACGTCGCGGCAATGCAGGAGAGCGGCATTCCGGTGACGATGGCCTACATCCGCGACGCCCACGACAACTTCGACAAGACGGGCGCATGCCCCAGCACCAACGTGGCGAACGGGCCCGGCAGCGCGTGCTACGTGCAGCAGCTCGCGGAGGAGAACCAGGCGTACGAGGCGTTCTTCAACCGCCTTGCCGCTGACGGGATCACCAAGGACAACACGCTGTTCGTCTTCACGGTCGACGAAGGTGACCACTTCGCGGGCGGCCCGCCGACGAACGCGGGCTCGTGCGACGGCGTCACTGTGGCCTGCACGTACGACAGCGGAGCCACTTCCGGCCCCAACTCGACCGGCGAGATCACCACCAACCTCAACCAGCTCGTGGCGACCGAGACCGGAGACTCGACGCCGTTCGTCATCCACTTCGACGACGCCCCGACCGTGTACGTCCCGAACAGCCCGGACGGACCGCCGTCGCCGACGGACCCGAAGGTGCGCAACCTCGAGCGCGAGATGGGCTCGCTGACTATCACGAGCCCGCGCACCGGAAACACCGACACGATCACCCAGCACATCGCCGACCAGGCAACGCAGCGGATCCTGCACATGCAGAACACCGATCCGCTGCGAACGCCGTCGTTCACCCTGTTCGGAAACGCCGACTACTTCTTCCAGAGCAGCTGTGCGGGCGGCTCGAACTCGAACCAGGCGGGCTGTCCCATCGTCGGCCCCGGCTTCGCCTGGAACCACGGTGACGACAACCCCGAGATCGCCCGCACCTGGGTCGGGTACGTCGGCCCCGACATCCAGAACCTCGGCCAGACGAGCGCCGTCTGGACCGACCACACCGACGTGCGTCCGACCATGCTCGCTGCGCTCGGACTGACCGACGACTACGCAGCCGACGGGGACGTCGTCCCGCAGTTCCTGTCGTCGTCGGCCGTCCCGGCGGCGATCCAGAGTCACCTCTCGGCTTACCAGGACCTGGAGGGGGCGCTCAAGCAGGTGAACGCACCGTTCGGGCAGTTCGGCCACGACAGCGAGGTGGTGTCGACGACGGCAGTCGCGACGACCCGCGACTCGGTGTACGACGCGTACGACCAGCAGCTCGACGGCTGCGCGACCCAGAGGGACGCGCTGGCGGATCAGATCCAGTCGATCCTCGCCGGCGCCGCGTTCGGCTCGGGCGCGATCGACGACACCCAGGCGCAGAAGCTCGTCGACCGCGCGAACAGCCTGATCGGCGACATGCACACCCTCTCCCTGACGGTCGTTCCGCCCACCGATCCGGCCTGTGCGGCGGCGACGGAAGCACCGACGATCGCGTCGTTCACACCAGGCAGCGGACCGCCCGGGACGTCGGTGACGATCACGGGCACCGGCTTCAGCGGGGCCACGGCCGTCACGTTCAACGGCGTCAGCGCGACGTTCACCGCCGACTCGGACACGCAGGTGACGGCCGTCGTTCCGGCTGGTGCGACGAGCGGCCCGATCGCGGTGACGACGCCGGGCGGCACGGGGACGAGCTCGACGAGCTTCAGCGTGACGGCTCCGGCCGCACCGCACATCAGCTCGTTCTCGCCAACCAGCGGTCCGAGCGGGACCTCCGTCACGATCAGCGGCAGCGGCTTCTTCGGCGCGACCGCAGTCACGTTCGGCGGAGCCACCGCGACGTTCACGGTCGAATCCCCGACGACGATCACGGCGACCGTGCCGAGCGGGGCAAAGAACGGACCGATCGCCGTCGCCACTCCCGGCGGAACGGCGACGAGCTCGAAGAGCTTCAAGGTCACGAAGCACTGAGCGCGCTCGCGGGGCGCCTGCAAGCTTGCGGGCGCCCCGCAGCCCCCACTCGGATACCTCGACGCGCGGCGCGGCGGCGGTGTCCGCTACATGACGGCGACAGCGTCGATCTCGACAGCCGGCCGATGTCGGTGAGATAGACGGTCAGCTTGACGATCCGCTCCATCGACGCGCCCGCATCCTCCAGCAACGTTCTGATGTTGGTGAACGTCTGCCGCACCTGCGCCTCGAAGTCGCCCTCGCCGACCAGCTCTCCCTCGTCCGACGACGGCCCCTGGCCGGCGAGGAACACCAGGGTCTCGGCGCCGTCGACGCGCCAGCCTTGGGAGTAGCCGAGCTTCTCCTGCCAGTCCCAGGGCGCGAGCCGGCGTGTCTCCATCAGCGTCCCTCGGGCGCGATCGGCGGGCCGAGGATCTCGTTTCCGAAGCGCGGTCCCAGTTCCCGGAGCTTCGCGACGTCCGGCGCTCCGGGCGGCGGCAGCCCCGGCCCCTCCGGGGCCCGGCCGCCTTCGCTGAAGAAGCGCTCGCCGCCGCCTGGAGAGAGCAATGTCAGCATGTGCGCGTCCTCGTCGCCCTCGACCACGAACGTGTGCGGCACGTCGCGCGGCAGGAACACGAACGAGCCCGGACCGGCGAGGATGTCGCGGCCGGCGCAGCGGAACCTCACCCGCCCCTCGATCACGAAGAACGCCTCGTCCTCACGGTGGTGGACGTGCAGCGGAGGCGAGGAGCCGGCTCGGATCCACGACTCCACCAGACCGTAGGCCCCGCCGGTCGCCTCGGCGGTCGCCTTGATCTCCATGCGGTTCGGCTGGAACCAGGTCACCTCGCCTTCGCCTGCCAGC
>JAICTB010000082.1 GCA_025936595.1 Thermoleophilia bacterium
GCTGGAGGAAGTGGAAGCAGGCGACCGGGTCGTGATCGCGCGCACGCCAAGGCCGGTCGAGGCACACCTCGCCGATCTCGACCGCAAGACCGCGGCGCTCCTCGGTGCGTTCGTGGCCGGAGGTTTCGTCAGTGAGAAGCGTGCCGGCTTCAACAACATCGACGCCGACTTCTTCGCGACGGTGCTCGACGCATACGACGAGGTCGTCGGCGGTTCGCGTTACGTGTACGAACGTACGATCAAGTCGGGGAGCCGTCTGCACGAGCTCGACGTTCAGGACACGCGCGCACTCGATGCGAGTCCGCTGGCCGAGCTGTCGGGAAGCAAGAGCGCAGCGAAGTCGGTCCCCGAGCGGGTCTGGCGTGAGTCGCAGGCGTTCAAGCGCGTCTTCCTGCAGGCGCTCTTCACGGGCGACGGATCGTCGTCGCTCCTGCCGCGCAAGACGATCCAGGTCTCCTACTCGACCTGCAGCGAGCAGCTCGCGAAGGACGTGCAGCTGCTGCTGCTCGAGTTCGGTGTCGTCAGTCGCCTTTGTCATTACGCGAGGGGCGAGACGAAGGTCGTGATCACGAACCGGCGCGACGCGCGGCTCTTCGCACGGAACGTCGGCTTTCTCGGCGCGAAGCAGGCGAAGCTCGATCGCGACCTGGCGCAGATCCCGAAGGAGAGCACGGCGCTCAGCTCGGATCACGTCCCGGGCGTCGCCGCGTACATCCGTAGCGACTGCGAGTCGCGGTGGGTCGACAAGGACTGGCTGCGCCGCCACAACGTCGACCGCATCGAGCGCTGGGAGCAGCGAGGCACCGCGATTCTCGAGCGCATCGTCTCGGACGAGGTGAAGGCCGTCGTCGAGCCGCTCGTCACCGGCGACTACTACTACGCGGAGGTCGCGAGCGTCGAGGACGCGGGTGTGCAGCCCGTGTACTCGCTACGTGTCGACACCGACGACCACTCGTTCCTCACCAACGGCTTCGTCAGCCACAACACCGAGGCGCGGCTCGCGAAGCTCGCCGAGGAGATGTTGCGCGAGCTCGACTCCGACACCGTCGATTTCGGGCCGAACTACGACGAGTCGAAGCGCGAGCCGCTCGTCCTGCCGGCACGCTTCCCGAACCTGCTCGTGAACGGCAGCGCGGGCATCGCCGTCGGCATGGCGACGAACATCCCGCCGCACAACCTCGGCGAGGTCGTCGACGCGATCGTGACGCTGATCGACAATCCCGCCGCGAACGTCGAGGACCTGATGAAGCACGTGAAAGGCCCGGACTTTCCGACCGGCGCGATCATCGTCGGGCGCTCCGGCATCCGCGACGCGTATCGGTCGGGCCGCGGCCGCGTCGTCATGCGGGCGCGGGCGCACATCGAGGAGCTTCGCGGCGGCAAGAGCGCGATCATCATCACCGAGCTGCCGTACGGAGTGAAGAAGGGCGGCGACGGGGGTGTGATCGCGAAGATCGCCGAGCTCGTGAACGACAAGGTGCTGACGGAGATCTCGGACTTGCAGGATCACTCCGACCGCACCGGCATGCGCATCCAGGTCGAGCTGAAACGGGACGCGGTGCCGCAGGTCGCGCTCAACAAGCTCTTCAAGCACACGCCGCTCCAGTCGACGTTCGGTGTCAACACCGTCGCGCTCGTAAACGGCGTGCCGAAGACGCTCTCGCTACTCGAGCTGCTCACGCACTACCTCGACTTCCAGCGCGAGATCGTCACGCGCCGCTCGAAGCACGAGCTTCGCCAGAAGGAGAAGCGCGCGCACATCCTGCAGGGATATCTCATCGCGCTCGACAACCTCGACGCGGTGATCGCGCTGATCCGCGGCGCGGCGGACACCGAGGCGGCAAAGGTCGGGCTGATGAAGAAGTTCGACCTCTCCGAGCTGCAGGCGGTCGCGATCCTGGAGCTCCGGCTCCGCGCCCTGACGGCGCTTGAGCGCAAGGGTGTCGAGCAGGAGTACAAGGACATCCAGGAGCGGATCGGAGAGCTGCGCGCGCTGCTCTCGAACGAGGCGCTGATCGACGCGTTGATCAAGGACGAGCTGCTCGAGCTACGCGGCATCTACGGCCGCACCGACGACCGCCGCACCGAGATCGTCGCGGCGGAGGAGGAGCTCGAGCTCGAGGATCTGATCGCGGAAGAGGACATGGTGATCGCGATCACCCGCTCCGGGTACATCAAGCGGCTGCCCGTGACCGCGTACCGCGAGCAGCGGCGCGGCGGCATCGGCGTGATGGGCATGGACCTGAAGGACGAGGACTACATCGAGCACCTCTTCGTCGCCTCCACGCACGACTACATCCTCTTCTTCACGAGCGTCGGCAAGGTGTATCGCCTGAAGGTGCACGAGCTGCCGCTCGGCTCCCGCCAGTCCAAGGGCCGCGCAATCGTCAACCTCCTGCCGTTCCGCCAGGGCGAGGCGGTGCGCGCCGTCGTCCAGACGCGCAGCTTCGAGGAGGCGAAGTACCTGATCTTCGCGACGAAGAACGGCATCGTCAAGAAGACCGAGCTGAAGGCGTACAACACGCCGCTGAAGTCGGACGGGATCATCGCGATCAAGATGCGCGAGGGCGACGAGCTCGTCGGCGTTCGGCACAGCTCGGGGGAAGACGACGTCCTGATGGTCTCGCGGCTCGGCCAGGCGATCCGCTTCGCGGAGAAGGACGTGCGCGCGATGGGCCGCGACGCATCCGGCGTTCAGGGGATGCGCCTGCGGGGCGATGACGAGGTGATCTCCGTTGCGATCGCTGCGGACGCCTCGGATCTGCTCGTCGTCACCGAGAACGGCTACGGCAAGCGCACGCGTGTCTCCGAGTATCCGCGCAAGGGACGCGGCGGCATGGGCGTGAAGACGGTCCAGCTCACGGCTGCGCGCGGCCATCTCGCCGGCGCTCGCGTCGTGCGCGACGGCTATCAGGTGATGCTCATCTCGACCGGCGGCACCGTGATCAAGATGCCGGTGGAGGATGTGAAGCGGCTCGGTCGCTCCACGCAGGGCGTGATCGTGATGCGGCTTCGCGAGGGCGAGCAGGTCTCGTCGCTCGCGCCCGTCGTCGAGTCCGGCGAGGACGAGACCGAGGCCGGACACGAACTGCAGGCACCGCCTCCAGACGACTGAACGCGCCCAATCCCCCGTCTGCGGCTTCCGTTTTGCAACCAGGGGTGGTAGAAGTGTCAACCGAGGGGTCGGGAGACATCGAACAAAGGAAGCCCCGGATGGCCTACAGCAAACAGGTCGACCTGCTCGAGCCGATCGACATGGCGGAACACCTCGACAAGATCGAGCTCTATCTGGGGCAGGTGTGCGCGATCGCCGGCATCTCGAAGATGCAGCTCGACTACTGGACGAACAAGGCACAGATCCCGACCAAGGGCAAGAAGCAGCGCATCTACGACATGTCTGCGGTGCAGACCGTGATGCTGATCAAGCAGGCGAAGGACAAGGGCCTGAACCTCGGCGCGGCGATCGACGCGGCGCGCCGCTTCCGGGAACGCGCCGCGGCGGAATAACCACCTCCGCGTGGACGCACGGGTTTTCCGGCGTGCGTGAGCACGCCCTGCGGCTCGGCCCTCTGGTCCTCGTCGCGCTCGCCTTTGCGATCCCCGTGCAGTTCCCCGGGTGCGGCCAGACCTCGCACGTCGTCCTGACACGTTCGCTTGCGCAAGGGACTCCGCGCATCGACCGCCTGCACTGGCAGACATGCGACAAGAGCTGGTACCACGAGCACTTCTTCGCGGCCAAGGCGCCGGGCGTCGCGTTCGTCTCGCTGCCGCTGTGGCTCGCGCTCGACCATGCGGGACTCGTGTGGAACAGCGACGAGGGGTCCGTGACGCCGCCGTCGACAGTGTGGCCCCTCGCGTTCCTGACGGCGGTGCTTCCCGCGTTCGCGCTGCTGCTCCTGCTGCGGGCGTTCGGCGAGCGAATCCAGCCGGGCACCGGCACCGTCACGGCCGTCGCGGGAGGGCTCGGGACGCTCTTGCTGCCGTACGCGACGCTCTACGGCGCACAGATCCCGTCCACGCTGCTCGGCGCGGCGGCCTTCGCATGTCTGACCCTGCGGCGATCTCCGCTCGCCGCAGGCCTCTTCGCGGGGCTCGCGGTCACGTTCGACTATCCGCTTGCGCTCATCGCCGCCCTTCTCGCCGGCTTCGTCGCCTTCACTGCAGCCGATCGCCTCCGCGAGCTCGTCCTCTACGCGGCCGGGGGCCTCGTCGGCCTCCTGCCGCTGCTCGCGTTCAATGCCTGGGCGTTCGGCAACCCGCTGCACCAGACCTATGAGGACGCCGTCCTCAGCCAGGGCTCCTCGGGCCATGACGTCGTCGGGGCGAACTCCGCCGGCTTCTACGGCATCGACGTGCCGAAGCCCCACGCGCTCGTCGACCTGCTCTTCTCCAATCGAGGTCTCTTCGTCGAGACGCCGGTCGTCGCGCTCGGCGTCGCGATGTGCCTCCTGCCGCGTGCGGGGCGGATTGCACGGTTCGGCGCACTCGTTTTCCTCGCGTTTCTCCTCTACGACGCCGGCTACTACCTGCCGTTCGGCGGTGACGTCCCCGGCCCGAGGCTGCTGATCCCCGCCTTGCCGTTCGTGCTCGTGCCGCTCGCGAGCGCTTTTCGACGCATACCCGTCACCGCGCTGCTCCTCACTGCGGTATCCGCTGCTTCGATGGTCGTTGCGACGGCGACGCGGCCGATGATCGGTCTCGAGCTGCAGACTTCCGTCTGGTTCTCGGACCTCGCGGAGAACCATTTCGCGCGCACGATCTTCAACGCGCACGGGTCGGGGTCGACGATCGTGGCGATGTCGCCCTTCTTCGTCCTGATCGCCGCGGGCGCTGTATGGGCGGTGGTGCAACTTCGCCCGCGGCTCCACTGGCGCGACGGCGTCCTCGCATTCAGCGCGCTCGCTGTCTGGGCGGTTGTCGCGTCGCTCGCGGGCTAGAACGCGGTCGCGACCGTCAGCGCCCAGCTGACGGAGTAGGCCGCGAGCCACGCGTAGAGCAGCGCACGCCGCCAGCCCCCGCGCGACACGAGCCACGACCCGGTCGCGACCGCGAACACGATCGCCGTCGGCGCCAGGAACAGCAGGTAGTGCGCCTTGATCGGGTCGCCGCCTTTCTGCGGGAAGCGGATCAGCTCGATGATGTAAGCCGCCCAGGTCAGAACGAAGAATCCGGTGAGAACCGTGTACACGCCGTCGCGCGGGCCGGCGCGGCGCCTCACGGAGCGCAGAAACGCCGGGACACCGAATGCGGCGAGCCCGGCGAGCACGAGTGCGTCGCCGCCGAAGCCGAGCACGCTCTGGATCGATGCGAGCGTGCGCGCGTGCGGCTTCGGCTCGTTCCAGTCGTGGTAGTTGCCACCCCAATCGCTCCAGAGGTACGCGTGGAAGCGGGGCAGCAGGGCGTACTGGAAGCTGTAGCGGTACGGGTGCGTGACGAGCTCGGGAGGCAGCGACACGTAGAACGACAGCGGCTCGTGGTCGATCATGTAACCCGGGCGGTTGAGGTTGGCGCGCAGTGGGTCGTCGTACACGTGGTACTGGTGGATCCACCACGGCCCGACCGCAAGCACGAGCACTGCGGCTGCCGTGACGACGTACGGCACAGCGCGACGACGTGAGACGACGAGCGCCGAGCCGAGCAGCAGGATCGCAACGAGCGCTCCCGATTGTCGGGTGAGCGCTGCCGCTGCGAGAGTGAGCCCCGCTGCAATCCCTCGCCACGCTGTAGGGCCCCTTCGGAGCGCACGGACGACGAGCAACGCCGCGCCCGCCGCGATCGCCGCGAACGGAGGGTCCGGGTGGAAGTAGAGCGCTCCGGCGAGGACGGGCGGCAGCAACGTCGCGCCGACGGCGCCGAGCAGCGCCGCCCAGCGCCACTCGGGCCACACCTCGTGCGCGAGCAGTGCTGCGAGCGGAACGAGGGCGACCGCCGAGGCGTAGTCGAGCAGCACGATCGGAAGCCATGGCTCGTTGTCCGTCGCTGCGTCCACGTAGGCCCACGCCCAGGCGAGGGCGGCGAGCCAGAGCCCGACGCCGACCAGCCATCGCGGCTCGAGCCGCCGCCCGCCCGCGACGAGCAGCCCCCCGCCCAGCACGAGCGCGAGCCACAGAAGCCGCCGCAGGAGCCGCGGAAGTGACTGGAGCACCGGCGACGCGCGGTCCGGCCTCACCGGGTTGAACGCCCAGGTGAGCGCCACGCCCAGTGCGGGCACGGCCGGCGGTAGCGCGAACTCGGCGTTCTCGTTCGGGCCGGGCAGCCGGTGGTTCGCGTACAGCCCGTCCACGAGGCCGCGGTAGGCGACCTCGTCGTCGCCGCCGCGGCTGCGGTACTGCTCGACGGCGGACCACGCGACCACCGCGAACCCGGCCGTCACGAGGAGGACGAGAAGCCAGGGCGGGAAGAGCCGGGCGATCAAAACGCCGTCGCGAACGTCAGCGCCCAGCTGACCGTGTACGCCGCGACCCAGGCATAGAGGAGTGCGCGGCGCCAGCCGCCGCGCCGGGCGAGCAGGATGCCCGCCGCCACGGCGAAGACCGCGCACGCCGGAGCGATGAACAGGAGGTAGCGCGCCTTCACCGGATCGCTGTCCCGCTGGGGAAAGCGCACGAGCATGCCGATGAACCCGGCCCACGCGAGCAGGAACAGGGTCGTCAGCACGGCGAACGCTCCGTCGGCCGGCAGCACGTCCCTCCCGCGTGCGACGCGCAGGAGCGCCGGGACGCCGACGAGCGCGACGCCGCCGATCACGAGCGCGTCGCCGCCGAAGCCGAGCACGCTCTGCGACGAGGCGAGCGTCGTGGCGAAACGCTTCGTGTCCTTCCCCCAGTGGTGGTAGCCCCCGTACCAGTCGCTCCAGAGGTACGCGTGGAAGCGCGGGAACAGCGTGTCCATGAACGCCGGCCTGCGCGGGTGCGTGATCAGGGAGACGGGCGTCGACGTGAAGAACGACAGGCGCTGGTGGTCGAGCATGTAGCCGGGTCGGTCGAGGTTCGCCTCGACCGGGTTTCGGTAGCGCTCCCACTGTTGGTACCACCAGCCGCCGACCACGAGCAGCATGCCGAGTGTTCCTGCGACCACGTAGCGGATCGACGAGCGCCTGCCGACGAGCGCCACACCGATCGCGAGCGAGATCGCGACCACCGGTGCCGACTGGCGCGCGAGCGCTGCCAGACCGAGCGCGACTCCGGCAGCCGCGCCCGCCCACATGGTGAGCCCGGTGCGCGTCGCTCGCACGACGAGGGCGGTCGCGATCGTCGCGGCGAGCGCGAACGGAGGATCGGGGTGGAAGTAGAGCGTCGATGCGAAGACGACCGGCATCAGGCACGCGGCGATCGCGCCGAGGATCGGCATGCGGCGCCGCTCCGGCCAGACCTCGTGCGCCAGCCACGCCGTCGCGGGGACGAGCGCGACGCCGCAGGCGAACGAGATCAGGACGAGCGGAAGCCAGCCCTCGTTGTCCGTGGCGGCGAGCACGTACGACACAGCCCAGGTCGCCGCTGCGAGCCACGCACCGATGCCCAGTAGCCAGCGCGGCTGGAGCGGGCGCGCCCGAGCGACGCCGAGCGCACCGAGGAGCACGAGCGCGATCCACGCGAGGCGGCGGAGGAGCTTCGGCATCGCCTGCAGCGGCGGCGAGTTCGGATTGTCGTAGTTCGGAGCCCCGAAGGCACGCTGCACGAGGACGCCGACGGCCGGCACGCCGATCGGCATGGCGTACTCGTAGTTCTGGTCGCGCCGCGGGATGCGATGCTGGACGTCGAGCCACTGGACGTAGTCGACGTAGCTGTAGGAATCCTCGCCGCCTCCGTCGCGCCACTGCTCGAGCCCTGACCAGGAGACGACCGTGAAGCCCGCAGTCAGAGTGAGCACGACGACCCACGTCGGGATCGCGGCGGCAACGGCGCGTACCCGCACCGTGTTCAGTCGGATTTGTCGCCGCGCGCCTTGAGGGCGTTGAGCATCTCGATCGGCACGGGGAAGGCGATCGTCGTCGACTGCGACGAGCCGAGCTCGAGCAGCGTCTGCAGGTAGCGGAGCTGCAACGCGATCGGGTGGTCCTCGATCACGACGGCGGCATCCTTCAGCCGCTCGGACGCCTGATACTCGCCCTCGGCGTTGATCACCTTCGCGCGCCGCTCGCGCTCGGCCTCCGCCTGCCGTGCCATGGCGCGCTGCATCCCCTGCGGGATCTCGACGTCCTTCACCTCGACGATCGAGACCTTGATCCCCCACGGCGCCGTCTGCTCGTCGATGATCCCCTGGAGGATCGCGTTGATCTTCTCGCGCTCTGACAGCAGCTCGTCGAGCTGGTGCTGGCCGAGCACGGAGCGCAGCGTCGTCTGCGCGATCTGGGACGTCGCGACCATGAAGTTCTCGACCTGCACGATCGCGTCCTCCGGCGCCACGATGCGGAAGTACGCGACGGCGTTGACGCGCACGGGGACGTTGTCCTTCGTGATCACTTCCTGCGGCGGGATGTTCAGCGTGATCGTGCGCAGGTCGACGCGCACCATCCGGTCGACGACCGGGATCAGGATGAAGAGGCCCGGTCCCTTCGGCGCGGGCAGGAGCCGGCCGAGCCGGAAGACGATCCCGCGCTCGTACTCGCGCGCGACCTTGATCGCGCTCACGGCGAAGAGCAGGACCAGGAAGACGACGATGACGAGGATCACCAGAGCTGCTGTCATGTTTCGATCCTACGCACGTCGAGGGTCAGACCGTGCAGGCCGGCGACGCGGAC
>JAICTB010000043.1 GCA_025936595.1 Thermoleophilia bacterium
GGCGATGTCGCCGTTCAACGCATTCCTGATGCTCCAGGGACTCGAGACGCTGCCGCTGCGCATGGAGCGTCACGTCGAGAACGCGCTCGCCGTCGCGACGTGGCTGACAGAGCAACCGTCGATCCTCGCGGTGCGTCATCCTGGCCTCGCGTCGTCCCCGTACCGGCCCCTCGTCGAGCGCTACCTGCCGCGCGGCGCCGGTTCGATCTTCTCGTTCGACATCGCGGGCGGCCGCGCCGCCGGCCGGGCGTTCATCGAGGCCCTCGACCTGTGGAGCCATCTCGCCAACGTCGGAGACGTGCGCAGCCTGGTCATCCATCCCGCATCGACCACGCACCGGCAGTTGAACGACGAGCAACTCGCAGCAGCCGGCATCGGCGCCGGAACCATTCGCCTGTCCGTCGGGCTCGAGGACGTCGAAGACCTGACATGGGACCTGCAGCGCGGCCTCGACGCCGCGAGCCAGGTGACGCCATGACGGACTCGCGCTGGGAGGACGCGAAGACGATCCTGGACATCCTGCGCTCGATGCGGACGGTCGCGATCGTCGGGCTGTCACCGGACGAGCTCCGCGCGAGCAACTTCGTCGGCTTCTACCTCCAGCGTCACGGGTATCGAGTCATCCCGGTGAACCCGCACGAGCCGGAGGTGCTCGGGGAGAGGGCATACCCGTCGCTGCTCGACGTGCCCGAGCCGGTCGATGTGGTCGACGTCTTCCGCACACCCGACGCCGTGCCCGCGGTCGCGGAGGACGCCGTCGCGATCGGCGCCCGCGCACTCTGGCTGCAGTACGGCGTGATCAGCGAGGAGGGGGCCGAGATCGCAGCGCGTGGCGGGCTCCCGGTCGTGATGGACCGCTGCGTCAAGATCGAGCACGCGCGCTTCATCGGCCGCATGCACTGGCTCGGGTTCAACACCGGCCGCATCACGGCGCGACGCGTCGTGCCGCGCTGACCGCGGCGACGCGCCGCCCTGGCGGGCGCCGCCGCGGTGGAAGCACGGCTCCCGCTACTTCCCGGGTGCCGGACAGGCGTCCGGCGTCGCCGCGTCGCCGGGTGTGCCGAACGGCGGCAACGGCAGCGTCTGCGCGGGATTGTTCGTCGCGATCGCCTCGTGGGCGGTCGGGTTGTCGCCCGGCGTACCTGCCTGCGCTGGAGCGCACTCGTCGGCGGGAACGGCCACGTGATGGAACGCCGAGGCCGACGCGGGGATCGCCAGTGCAGCGCAGGCTGCCGCCAGCGCGAGCAAACGCTTCATCCTCTCCTCCTTGTCCGGTCTACATCCGGCCGTACGCGGGCCGGGGGCACAGCGGATTGCTGCGCCGGCGGGCGGCCGGGATTTCGAAGCCGCTCATTTCGTGACGGTCAGGTGTGCCGAGGCGCCGAGGTTACCGCCGCCGCAGCGCGCGGTCAGGACGTAGCTGCCGGTCGCGCGCGTGCGGGGGATGCGCGCGGTCGTCGAGAAGCGGCCTGCGGAGCCGACCTGAGCAAACACCGCGGGGACGCCGGCGAAGCTGTGCGCCGCGGAGAACGCATGAGAGATGACGGTCACCCTGTCGCCCGACGTGCAGCCCTGTGCCAGACCGTGCACGAGCACGGTCTGGCCGCGGCGCACGGTCTTCGGAGTGACGACGAGCGAGGCCCGCGGGGCGCCCGTCCGACTGCTGACATCGAGGCCGCTTGCGACAACCCCCGCGAGCGGCTCGTCGGCGAGGCTCCCGCTCGCCGATGCCGTGAGGACGAGCCGCCGTCCACGCGTGTCGGTGACGCAGCGCCAGGCGGCGGCCGGTGCAGGGCTCGTGGACCAGTAGACCTTGTTGCCGTCGACCTGCAGGGTCTTGTCGCGCGTCCGCCAGGCGGTGCAGTCGGAGCCTGCCGCGAGCGGGAGTGTCTGCCAGCGGATCGTCTGCTTCGTCCAGCGCCAGAGCCCCTGCCTGATGCGCACGCGGTTCGTGAAGGTGACGGTCAGCTTCCCGTTCGTCACGGCTGCCCCCGAGCGAAAGCGGTAGAAGAGCGGCATCCGCGCGGGCAGATACAGGCTGCCGCCGTCCTTCGCCGCGAGCTGCGTGCGCAGCGGCGCTGGGAGATAGGCCCACGCGGGAGTGAATCCGCCGCGTGCGGCCGAGCCGGCGGCAGCGGCGACGACGACGCAGGCGGCGACGACGGACGCGGTGCGGATCGTGGTCTTCATCTCGCGCAGAACGTAAGCCCGATTCATGCGGGAGTTGTCAGCGAGTCGTATGGATCTCGCGCCTGGATTCGCCCCGGCGGCCGTCCTAGACTCGGCGGATGGCAGAGCCGCATCGCGAACGCAAGGTCGTGACCGTGCTCTTCGCCGATCTCGTCGGCTTCACCGCGCGTGCGGAGCAGCTCGATCCAGAGGATGTCGAGGCGATCCTGCGTCCCTACCACGAACGGCTCCGGTCGGAGCTCGAGCGGTTCGGGGGCACGGTGGAGAAGTTCATCGGCGACGCCGTGATGGGACTGTTCGGTGCACCGGTCGCGCACGAGGACGACCCGGAGCGGGCGGTCCGCGCAGCGCTCGCGATCCGGGACTGGTCGCGCGAATCCGAAAGCGTCCAGGTGCGCATCGCGGTCAACACCGGCGAGGTGCTGATCAACCTGGCCGCGCGACCGGAGCTCGGAGAGGCGATGGCCGCGGGCGACGTCGTCAACACGACCGCCCGGCTCCAGTCGGCCGCGCCGGTTGACGGCATTCTCGTCGGCGAGACGACGTACCGTGCGACCCGCGGCGCGATCGAGTATCGCGCCGCCGACGCGGTCGAGGCGAAGGGAAAGGCGGTTGCGATCCCCGTCTGGGAGGTCGTGGAGCCGCTCGCGCGCGTGGGGACGGAGGCTGTCTCCGACCGCGCCCCTCTGGTCGGCCGGCAGCGCGAGCTCGCACAACTCATCGAGTCCTTCGAGCGCGCACGCCAGGAGCACACGGCGCAGTTCGTCACGATCGTCGGCGTCCCCGGGATCGGCAAGAGCAGGCTCGTCACGGAGCTGCTCGAGCACGCCGAGTCGCTGCCGGATCTCGTCTACTGGCGGCACGGGCGCTCGCTTCCCTACGGGGAGGGCGTCACCTTCTGGGCCCTGGCGGAGATCGTCAAGGCGCAGGCCGGCATCGTGGAGAACGATTCGCAGGATGCGGTCGAGCGGAAGCTCGAGGCTGCGGTTCGGGAAGTGGTGGACGATTCCGAGCAGCGCTGGGTCCAGGCGAAGCTCCGCCCTCTCCTCGGTCTCGGCGACGGCGCCGACACCGCGGGAGAGCGCGGGGATTCCTTCGCGGCCTGGCGGAGGTTCCTCGAGGCGCTCGCCGAGCAGCGCCCCCTCGTCCTCGTCTTCGAGGACCTGCACTGGGCGGGCGACGAGCTGCTCGACTTCGTCGACGAGCTGCCCGAATGGAGCGAAGACGTCCCGCTGCTCGTGCTCTGCACGGCCCGGCCGGACCTCCTGACGCGCCGTCACGGCTGGGGCGGCGGTAAGCGAAACAGCGTCACGATCTCACTCGCAGCGCTCGAGGCCGACGACACGGCGAGGTTGGTCGCGGCATTGCTCGACCGCGCCGTCCTTTCCGCCGACGTGCAATCGGAGCTCCTTGCGCGCGCAGGCGGCAATCCGCTGTATGCCGAGCAGTTCGTCCGCATGCTGATCGAGCGCGGAGCGATCGGCGGTGCTCTGCCCGAGAACGTGCAGGGCATCATCGCCGCACGCCTCGACTCGCTGCCCGACGCCGAGAAACGCCTGCTGCAAGATGCCGCCGTCGTCGGCAAGGTGTTCTGGCCCGGCTCGCTCGCTGCGATCCGCGGTATCGAAGCCGCGGACGTGGACAAGCACCTACGGTCGCTCGTGCGCAAAGACTTCATCCGCCGCGAACGGCGCGGGTCTGTCGAAGGCGAGAGCGAGCATTCCTTCAACCACATCCTCGTGCGCGACGTTGCGTACGGTCAGATCCCTCGGAGCGAGCGCGCGGAGAAGCACCGTCGCATCGCGGAGTGGCTCGAGGCGTCGGGCCGGACGGAGGACCAGGCCGAGCTGCTGGCGCACCATTACACGCGCGCATTGGACCTGGCCCAGGCGGCGGGCACAGCGGCCGGCGACCTCCCCGCCCGCGCCCGGGCAGCACTGCGCGCAGCGGGCTCGCGTGCGCTTTCGCTCAACGCCTTCAGCGCCGCCGCGCGATGGTTCGAAGCCGCGGAAGCCGTCTCCGTGGACGACGAGCCGGATCCGGATCGTCCGCGCGCACTCCTTCAGCACGCACTGGCGCTGCACGCGCTCCTCGATCCGCGTCGCTTCGAGCTGCTGGAAGAAGCTCGTGCGGCGCTCGACGCCTCCGGCGACGTCGACGGAGCGGCAGAGGCCGGCCTCGCGCTCGCCGAAGCGTGGTGGTGGTCGGCAGAACGCGAACGCTGCGCAGCAGCCCTCGACAACGCGTCGGAGGCAGTGAGCCGCGGCGGCAGCCCGCTCGCACGCGCGTTCGTGCTCTCGCAGGTCGCCCGCTTCTCCGCCCTGTTCGGGGACAACGCGGCAGCCATCCAGCCGGCGCTGGAGAGCCTCCAGCTGGCCGAGAGCCTGCAGCGCGACGACCTCGCCGGGAAGAACCTCGTGACGCTGGGAACAGCACGTGCGTACCTTCCGGACGGCGATCTCACAGCCGCGATCGGCGAGCTGCGCGCAGGGGTCGAGCGCGCCGAGGCAAGCGGCGACGTGGCACAGCTCGCCCGCGGCTATGTCAATCTCGGCTCACTTCTCAGCCTGAGCGGTGATCTCGCGGAGACGGCCGCGGCCTGCCTTGAAGTCCAGCGGCTGGCACAGCGCCGTGGTCACCATGCCGCGCTCCGCTTCAGCGAAGGCAACCTGATAGACCACGGCCTCCTCACCGGCGCCTGGGACGACGCGGAACGCCGGGCGGATGCGTTTCTCGAAGCATCGCGGCATGGCGGGCACTTCATGGACACGATCGCCCTCGCGACGAAGGCGACGCTCGCGCTCGCCCGCGACAAGCCGGAGGCGGCCTGCAGCGTCATCGACCAGGCAGTTGCGCTCGCCCGAAAGGTCGAAGATCCGCAGACGCTCATTCCCGCGCTCGCGACCGCGGCACTCATCTACGCGGAGCTCGACATCGTGGATCGTGCCCGAGCGCTCCTCGACGAGCTCGAGCCCGGTTCGCATATCGCCACGGTCCCGCAGGCCTTCTTTGCAGCAGCCGAAGCCGGCATCGCGGACCTCTGGCGCAGCCGGGTCGCCGATTTTCGGCGGACGACGCCGTGGGAAAGCCCGGCCGATGCGGTCCTGGACGGACGGTGGGCGGACGCGGCGCGTGCCTACGGCGAGATCGGAGCTCGGCCGTTCGCTGCCCGAGCGGCGCTGCACGCGGCGCAGGCGCTCGCCGCCGAGGGGAGGCGGGCGGAAGCAGACGTGCAGCTGCAGGACGCCCTCTCGTTCTACCGCTCCGTCAGAGCAACGCGCTACATCCGCGAGGGTGAGCGCCTCCTCGCCGCGACGGCGTAAAACCGGGGTCAGACCCCTACATGTCTCGAAACGACATGTCCTTTGTCTCTTTTCGGTGCCGAATCGCGCGCGGGACAGAGTCTGCGGCGAAGTTGTTGCGGAATCGTGCAAATGTCTTTCCAATGGACATGTTCGCGGAGGACAGACCCGGGGTCAGACCCCTTGATGTCCGGCCCGGACATGGCTGAACGGACGACCGCCGTTCACGGCGGCCGGGGAATCGCGATCACTGCAAGCCCACGAACAGCGAGGCGGCGCGCTCAGGCACGAAACGGCACTGCCGCGCCGGAGAGGCGGGCGCCCGCCGCTTCGATCGCATCGACGAGCGCGCGGACGTCGGCGGCGGTCGTGCGCCACGAGACGAGCGCGGCGCGCTGGCAGAAGCCGTTCGAGAGCGTCGCGCCCGTGTGGAACACCTCGCCCGCGTCCGCAACCTCCGCCTGGATCGTCCGGTTCAGGTCGTCGAGCTGCTCCCCGTCTGCCCAGCCCTCCGGCCGGTAGCGGAAGCAGACGATGTTCGTGGGCGCGGGCGCGGTCAGCTCGAGCCGCGGCGAGGACTCGACGAGCTGCGCGAGCTCCTGCGCCAGGTCACAGCAGCGCGAGACCATGTCGACGACTCCCTCGCGTCCGAGCTGCTTCAACGCCGCCCATACGCACGCGCCGCGCCAGCTGCGGCTCGCCTCGATGCCGAGCTCGTGCAGGTTCTGCCCCGCGCCCGGCGTCAGATACCCGGCGCTGCCCGCGAACGTCTCGCGATGCGAGGAGGCGTCGCGGAAGAGGACGAACCCGACGCCGTTCGGCACGTTCAGCCACTTGTGGGCGTCGACGGCGAGCGAGTCCGCGCGCTCCATGCCCGCGACGAGCGCGCGCCCGGGCTCCCACAGCCCGAAGAACGCGCCGAACGCGCCGTCCACGTGCAACCAGATGCCGTGCTCCGCGCACACGTCGGCGATCGCGGCGATCGGGTCGCACGCGCCGGTATTCACCGAGCCGGCTTGCGCGATCACGATCGCCGGCTCGACACCCGAGGCACGGTCGCGCTCGATCGCCTCGACGAGCAGGTCGACGCGCATGGTGTAGCGCTCGTCGATCGGGATCGCGCGCACGCAGCCCGAGCCGAGCCCGAGCGTCCGTAGCGCCTTGTGATCCGAGAGGTGCAGCTCCTCGGAGCCGTACACCGCGAGCTCCGGCAGCGGGCGCACGCCCTGCGTCAGCACATCGACGCCGTGCTTGCGCCCGAAGCTGTGCCGCGCGACCGCGAGCGCGACCGTGTTCGCCATCGTCGCGCCCGAGCCGAAGTAGCCGCTCTCGCCGGGGAAGCCGAGCAGGTCGGCGAGCCAGCGCAGCGTCACCACCTCGAGCTCGACCGCGGCC
The DNA here is from genome assembly GCA_025936595.1 of Thermoleophilia bacterium. Lineage (GTDB taxonomy): Bacteria > Actinomycetota > Thermoleophilia > Gaiellales > Gaiellaceae > PALSA-600. The sequence continues at coordinate 6,888 of JAICTB010000043.1, forward strand.
GGACCGAGCGGCCACATGCCGACGTTCTGGTCGACCGCCGCCGTCCACGCCTCGACGATCGCCGCCGCCGGCAGCGCACCGCCGGTGACGTAGCCGAAGTAGCGGCCGCCTGTCCCTCCCGCGAGCGCGCCCGCCGATTTCTCCTCGAGCTCGCCGAGGATCGAGTCGACCGGCTGACCCTGCTCCGGCAGCGGCTCGTCGAAGCGCGCCGCGAGCGTCGCCCGGTCGATCGCCCCCGGCAGCACCGGCGGCTCGAGCGCGCGGCGAAACCGCTCGGCGAAGTCCTCGAGCGCACCGTCGAGCTCACCGGCGCTCAACGCGGCGGCATCCATTCGAGTAGATGGAGATAGTCCTCACGCGCGGGCGCGAAGAGGTCGATGTTCTCGACCGTCTCGTCGCCGATCGGCTCGATGTAGTGCTCGACGCCGGCGGGGATCAGCATCAGCGAGCCAGGCCCGACCTCATTCGGCTCGTCGCCGATGTGGTAGATCGCGCGCCCCTTGACGATCATCGCGACCTGGTCGAACTCGTGGCTGTGCGGGCGCACGGTCATCCCCGGCTCGCAGTGGTTCAGCACGAGCATCGCCTGCTCGGTGCCGAACGCCCGGCGCCTCACGCCGGGGCGAACCGGCTCGTCCGGAATCTCGTCCCACGTGTACGACGGCATCTACTCCACGCTCCTTTCGTCGGTGGTGAAGCCAAGCTCGGCGGAAAGGCTCTCGGCCGCGGCACACAAACTCCGCGCCGCCGGCGAGTGCGGGTCGTCCGACAGCGACGCGATCGTGCCGACGAGCGCCATCGCGGCCGTCACCTCGTCGCCCTGGAAGATCGGGGTCGCGATCGCGCGAATGCCCTCGACGACCTGCGAGTTGATCGCGATGCGCGTCTCCTGGATCGAACGGCGCTCCTCGTCGGACAGGGCGGATGCGATGTTCGAGAACGCGAGAAACACCTTTCCCTGCGCGGAGCCGGAGCGCGGCAGGCGCGCGCCGGTGCGCACGACGATGCGCACGAGCCGGTCGGTGTTGTCCTCGACTCGCACGACCGTCGGCTGCTCGCCGTCGTAGACGGAGAGGACGACCGTCTCGTTCAGCTCGCCAACGAGCCGCTGCATCGCGGGTCCCGCGATTCGCACGATGCGCAGGCCCGCGAGCGCGGTGGCTGCGAGCTCGACGATGCGCGGCCCGAGCGAGTAGACGCCGGCGCCGCCGTCGAAGCGCAGCAGCCCGACGCGCCGGAGCGCAAGCGTGTAGCGGTGCGTCGTCGCCCTGCTCGTACCGAGGAGCGCAGTCAGCTGCGTCAGCGTCAGCTCCGGCTCCTCGGGCGAGAAGAAGCCGAGCAGCCGGACCGCGCGCTCGACCGACTGGTTGACCGGCGCCTCGGCGTGCAGCGTCCCGCTCATAGCTTCATAGCGCTTGCAGCTCCGCGAGCAGCACCTCGACGATGCGGTCCGCCTGCCCGAGCTCGATCACGAGCGGCGGCGACAGCACGATCTTCTGCCCGCTCGCGCGGACGATCACGCCGTTCCGGCGCGCGCCGGCCGCGACAGGCGCGCCGTCGCGGTCGCCCGCGAGCTCGATCCCGAGCATCGCGCCGACGCCGCGCACCTCTGCGACCGCGTCGAGCTCCTCGGCCGGCTTCAGTCCCGACAGCATCCGGTCACCGATCTCGACCGCGCGCGCGAGCAGTCCCTCGCGCTCGATGATCGCGAGGTTCGCGAGCGCCACCGCCGCGCCGACCGGATGACCGTTGTAGGTGAAGCCGTGTCGCAGCTGCGTCCCGTCGAGCATCGCGACGAGCCGGTCGTGCACGAGCACCGCGCCCATCGGCACGTAGCCGCTCGTCAGCGCCTTCGCCGTCACGATCGCGTCCGGGTCGAGCCCGTATCGCTCCGCCGCGAACCAGTGCCCGGTGCGGCCGTATGCAGTGACGATCTCGTCGAGCACGAGCAGGATGCCGTGCGCGCGCAGCACCTCCTGGACGCGCTGCCAGTAACCCTCGGGCGGTGGGATCATGCCGCCGACACCCATCACCGGCTCGCCCACCATCGCCGCGATCCGCCCGGCGCCGATCTCGTCGATCGTCCGCTCGAGCTCCGCGACGAGGTCGTCGGCGCTCGACGAGCGCGTCGGGGTCGACAGGTGCACGAAGCCGTCCGGGAGCGGGCCGAAGCCCTCCTTGAGCGGCGGGATGCCGGTCGCCGCGAGCGACGCCGAGCCGACGCCGTGGTAGGCGGCCTTGCGCGAGAGGATCACGTTCCGCTCCGGCGCACCCTGCGCGTGCCACGCGAGGCGCACGAGCTTGATCGCCGTCTCGATTCCCTCGGAGCCGCCGTTCGTGAAGAAGACGTGTTCGAGTCCCGGCGGCGAGAGCTCGGCGAGCTTCGCGGCGAGGCGGATCGACGGCTCGTTGGAGAAGTCCCAAAACGACGCGTAGAACTCGAGCGTGCGCATCTGCTGCGCCGCGACATCCGCCAGCTCGGCGCGGCCGTGGCCGACCGCGCACTGCCAGAGCCCGCACGTCCCGTCGATGTACCTGTTCCCCTCGTCGTCCCACAGGAGCGCGCCCTCGCCACGCGCCCACACGATCGGCTCTTGCGGGCGGCCGACGACCGCGTGCGGGTGAATGATGTGCGCGCGGTCGAGTTGGCCGAGATTCACAGCGCGTTCCGAACGGTCTTCAACGTCGTGTACTCCTCGATCGTCTCAGGGCCCTGCTCGTAGCCGTAGCCCGACAGCCCGAGCCCGCCGTAGGCGGCGTACGGGTCAAGCCCGCCGTACATGTTCACCCAAACGGTTCCTGCGCGCAGCGCCTTGGCGATGCGATGTGCACGCGCGCCGTCGCGCGTCCACACCGCGGCAGCGAGCCCGTAGCGTGTGTCGTTCGCGACGCGCACCGCCTCGTCGGCGTCGGCGACGCGGATCACCGCGACGGCGGGGCCGAAGATCTCCTCGCGGTTGATGCGCATGTCGTTCGTCGTCTCGACGAATATGGACGGCTCGACGAAGTAGCCGTCGGGTGCCGACTCCACGGTCGCGGCGCCGCCGCCAACGAGCGCTCGGCCACCCTCGCCGACCGCGGCTTCGTAGAGGTCGAGCACGTGGTCGCGCTGCCGTGCGGAGACGATCGGCCCCATCTGCGCCTGCGGGTCGTCGTGCGCGCCGAGCCGGATCTGCGACACCTCGCCCGCCAGCCGCTCGACGAGCTCGTCCACGATCCGCTCGTGCGCGACGAGCCGACCGCCGGCCGTGCACACCTCGCCCTGGTTGCGGAACGTGGCACGTAGCGCGCCCTGCAGCGCGAGCTCGAGGTCGGCGTCCTCGAGCACGATGTTCGCGGACTTGCCGCCGAGCTCGAGGCTCAGCCGCTTCAGGTTGCCCGCCGCGGCGGCCTGGATCTTCCGCCCCACCTCGGTCGAGCCGGTGAACGACACCTTGTCGACGTCGTCGTGCGCGGCGAGCGCGGCACCCGCGTCGGCCTCACCGGTGACGACATTCCACACGCCCGCCGGAACCCCGGCCTCCAGCGCGAGCTCCGCCAGCCGAAGAGCGGAAAGCGGCGTCTCCTCCGCGGGCTTGTGCACGACTGCGTTCCCGCACGCGAGAGCAGGTGCGAGCTTCCACGACGCGATCAGCAGCGGGAAGTTCCACGGCGTGATCGCACCGACGACGCCGAGCGGCTCGCGCAACGAGTACGAGAAGACGCCGCGCTCGGCGGGGTTCGTCGTGCCGCGGATCTTCGTCGGCCAGCCCGCGAAGTAGATCCACGTGCGCACGGCGAGCGAGACGTCGCGCTTCGCCTCGCGCAGCGGCTTGCCAACGTCGCGCGCCTCGAGCGCCGCGAGCTCCCCGGAGTGGGACTCGAGCAGCTCGCCGAGCCGTTGCAGGATCCGGCCGCGGTCGAAGACGTCGCCGTCGCCCCACGCCGGCTGCGCCGCACGTGCGGCGCGCACCGCCCGGTCGACGTCGTGCGCGTCGCCGAGCGCGAACGACGCGAACGGCTGCGCCGTCGCCGGGTCGACGTCGTCGAACGTCGCGCCGGAGGCCGCGGGCACCCGATCGCCTCCGATCAGGTGCCCGTAGGCGTCCAGGTTCTGACTCACACCGGCGTCAGCTCGGGCTGCACCGTCTCTGTGCGCTGCTCGACCGCGGCGACGCGGCTGCGAGTACCCGCGCGCACGACGATGCCGAGCGCGATCCACACGAGCATCACGTACGGCGCCCAGCGGAAGATGCCCTGCTGGCCGTAGAACTCCGTCACCTCGGCGGCGACCGTGACGACGATCGCGAGCAGCGGAGCGAGGTAGCGGTCGACGGCGTTGCCGCCCGTGCGCGCCGCGAACGCCGCGCCCGCGAGGCCGACGGCCGCGTACACCGGCAGGATCCCTGTCGCGCCGACCTGGAGCAGCCAGCTGAAGAACGTCACCGCGTCGTTCAGCGTATGCCCCTGCCACGCGAGGCCGCCGACGAACACGCCGAGCGTGAGGACGGCGACCGCGCCGATCGCCACGTCCGGGCTCTTGAAGCGCGGATGCGTGTGCGCGAACGCGCGCGGCAGGTAGCCGTCGTGACCCCAGCTGAACGCGACGCGGGTCGTGAAGTTCGCCGTGCCGAGCGCGGACGCGAACGACGAGATCGCGAGCAGCAGGAGCAGCAGCTTCCCGAACCACAGCGCCATGTACTGCGCGGAGAGCCCGACGACCGCGCCGCCCGAGTCCTGCGGCCACTGCGACGGCGCCTTGTCCATGCCGTAGCCGCTGACGATCGCGAACGTCGTAACGATGAAGAACACGATCGCGAGCAGCACGGCGCCGAGCACCGCCTTCGGCACCTCTCGCTTCGGCGTGTGCGCTTCCTCGGCGAGGAACACCGCCGTCTCGAAGCCGGAGAAGCCGGTCATCGCGATGCCGACGCCGAGCGCGAAGAACCCGATGCCGAACCCGTGCGTCGACCACGGCGAGATCGAGCCCCACGCCCAGCCGTGCGCACCGCCCTTCGCGAGGATGACGACGTCGAGGATCATGAGCATCGTCACGCCGATCGCGGTGAGCGCGAGCAGGACGCGTGCGGAGATCTGGATGCCGAAGTACGAGAGCGCGACGACTGCGCCGCCGAGGATGAGCGCCCAGCCCCACCAGCTCGTGTAGAGCAGCGGGTGATGCGGCTCGACGAGCCCGAAGAAGTTCTGGAGCAGGAACGCGCCCGCGATCAGGAGACCGGGGACGAACACGATGCCGACGGCGAGCACCGTCCAGCCCGTGAGGAAGCCCACGTCGCGGCCGAGGCCGGCGCGGACGATCGAGTACGTACCGCCGGCGCTCGGGACGTAGCGGGCGAAGCGGCCGTAGATCAGGGCCAGCCCGATCGCGCCGATGCCGGCGACGAGGAACCCGAGCGGTGTGAAGGCGCCGATCTTCGTCGCGACGACGGCGGCGATCACGACGGCGGAGATCTCGGGCGCCGTCACCCCGA
>JAICTB010000014.1 GCA_025936595.1 Thermoleophilia bacterium
ATCCGCTTGAACGCCACGGTCGGGTTAGCCGACTGCGTACCAGGCGTAGTCGAGGAGCTCGATGCCGCGCTCCTTCAGGTACTGCCCGACCGTGCCCGTCGACTCGTCGGCGCGGTACCAGGTCTGCTCGGTCAGGACCGACTCGCCGTAGAAGCGCTTGTTCAGCTGGCCCTCGACGATCTTCTCGCGGACGTTCTCCGGCTTCGAGAGCACCTCGTCCGACTTCGAGAGGATCTCGCGCTCCGCGTCGACGAGCTCCTGCGGCACCTCGTCGCGCGAACGGTACGTCGGCCGCGCGAACGTGAGATGCAGCGCGAGGCTGCGTGCGGCGGCGGGGTCACCGCCCTTGGTGCGCACGAGTGCGCCGACCTTGTTCGCCGGGCTGTGGACGTAGTGCGAGAGCAGCTCGTCGCCGGCAGCAAGCGCATGGAGGCGGCGCCCGGCGAGACGCTCTCGTTCTACGTCCACGCGCCGGCCAACAAGGTCGGTGCGCTCGTGCACACGAGGGGCGGCGACGCCCAGGCTGCGCGCAGCCTCGCCCTGCACCTGACCTTCGCGCGGCCGACGTACGGCACGCGCGACGAGGTGCCGCAGGAGCTGGTGGACGCAGAGCGCGAGATTCTCTCGAACTCGGAGGAGGTGCTCTCCAAGCCGGAGAACGTCCGCGAGAAGATCGTCGAAGGTCAGCTGAACAAGAGGTTCTACGGCGAGGCGGTGCTGACCGAGCAGACGTGGTACCGCGCAGACGAATCCACCGCCACGGTCGGCAAGCATCTCGCCGAGCAGGGCGTCGAGCTGATCGACTACGCCTGGTACGCCGTTGGCTAGATGAGTGCGTTCCGGCGCGTTCTCCTGAAGCTCTCCGGCGAGGCTCTGATGGGCTCCCAGGAGTACGGGCTCGACGCGGGCGTCGTCGACCGGCTCGCCGTCGAGCTCTGCGATGTGCGCGAGGGCGGGCTCGAGATCGCCCTCGTGATCGGCGGCGGCAACATCTACCGCGGCATGGCGGCCTCCGAGCAGGGGATCGACCGGGCCACGGGCGACTACATGGGCATGCTCGCGACCGTGCTGAACGCCCTCGCCGTCCAGGAAGCGCTGGAGCGGAACGGCGCCGACACGCGCGTCCTGTCGGCGATCCACGTGCAGGAGGTGGCCGAGCCGTACATCCGCCGCCGCGCCGTGCGGCATCTCGAGAAGGGCCGGATCGTCATCTTCGCGGCGGGCACCGGCAATCCGTACTTCACGACGGACACCGCGGCCGCCCTCCGTGCGCTCGAGATCGGGGCGGAGGCGATCCTGATGGCGAAGAACGGCGTGGAAGGGGTTCTGGACGGCGACCCGCGCGTCGATCCCGACGCGAAGCTGATCGCCCGGCTGACCCACTTGCAGGCGATCGAGCGAGGATTGAAGGTGATGGACACGACGGCGCTCTCGCTCTGTATGGACAACCGGCTACCGATCCACGTCTTCGAGCTCTCACCGGGCACGATCGGCCGTGTCGTCGCAGGCGAGCGTGTAGGCACGATCATCTCTACAGCAGAAGGAGACGCACGGTGATCGAAGATTTCATCGGCGATGCGACGCAGCGCATGGACAAGTCGGTCGACGCGACGCACGAGCACTTCAACTCGGTACGGACGGGGCGCGCGAGCGCAGCGTTGCTCGACCGCATCACGATCGACTACTACGGCACGCCGACGCCGCTCAAGAACATGGCCACGATCTCGACGCCGGAGTCGCGCATGCTGACGATCCAGCCGTTCGACCCCTCGTCGATCAAGCAGATCGAGAAGACGATCCAGGAGTCGGATCTGGGACTGACGCCGTCGAACGACGGCAAGCTGATCCGGCTGCCGATCCCGCAGCTCACCGAGGACAGGCGGCGTGAGCTCGTCAAGCTCGTGCGGCAGATGGCGGAGGAAGGTCGCGTCGCAGTGCGCAACGTGCGCCGCGACGCGATCAAGCATCTCGAGGATCTGGTGAGAAACGGCGATGTCGGAGACGACGAGGAGCGTGCAGCCGAGTCACGGGTGCAGAAGCTCACCGACGAGCACACGGCGAAGATCGACGAGCTGCTGAAGCGCAAAGAGGCCGAGATCATGGAGGTCTGAGGCAACGCCCCCATGAACCTCCTCTCCCGCATCCGCACGCTCACGCGCGTGCGCCCGCTGCCGGAGATCGACCGGCCGGACGTCGCGCGGTCGGTTGCGATCATCCTCGACGGGAACGGCCGCTGGGCGAAGCGCAGGGGCCTTCCGACCGCCGCGGGCCATCGCGCCGGCGCACGCACGGTGCGCCGCGTCGTCGAAGCCGCGATCGATCTCGGTATCGACGATCTCTCGGTCTTTGCGTTCTCGACGGAGAACTGGTCGCGTCCGCAGGACGAGGTCGACGCGTTGATGGTGATCTTCGCCGAGACGATCGAGCGCGAGCTGCCCGATCTCGCCGAGCAGGGAGTGCGCGTGCGGTTCATCGGTCGCCGCGACAGAGCGCCGGAGTCGCTGCGCGCACGGATGCACGCGATGGAGGACCGCACGGGGCTGAACACGCGCCTGAACCTGTGGGTGGCGTTCGACTACGGGGGCCGCGCCGAGCTCGTCGAAGCCGCGCGCCGCATCGTCGAGAGCGGGGTCGATCCCGCGGAGATCGACGAGAACGTCTTCGCCGCCAATCTCTACCAGCCCGACCTGCCCGATCCCGACCTGCTGATCCGCACGAGCGGCGAGCTGCGCATCTCGAACTTCCTGCTCTGGCAGCTCGCCTATTCGGAGCTCGTCTTCGTCGACAAGCTCTGGCCCGACTTCGAGGAGCGCGATCTTCGTGCCGCCCTGGCGGAGTATGCGTCGCGCCGTCGAAGCTTCGGCGGTAGATGACAAACGCCGTCTCCCGCGTCGTGGTGGCCGTCGTGCTGCTGCCGGTCGTGCTCGGCCTCGTCTACCTCGGCGGCTGGTGGATGTTCGCGCTTGCGGTGATCGCGGCGAGCATCTCGGTGCACGAGTACTGGCTGCTCGCACGGCCGCTCGCGCCGCTCGCGCCGGCGGGCTACGTCGGCGTCGTCCTCGCGCTTGTCGGCGCCGAGGTCGGCGGCCTCGGCTGGATGGTCGGCGGCGTCCTCTCGACGTTCGTGCTCGCATTTCTCCTCAAGGCGATCTCGGAGGCGCGGCAGGCGTCGACGATCGCGATCAGCGGCACGGTGATGGGCGCCGTCTGGATCGGCCTGGGCCTCGGATTCCTGATCTTGCTGCGCGAGCTGCCGGACCACGGCCGGCTGATCTCGTTCACCGTGCTCGTTGCCGTGTGGGCGGGCGACACGCTCGCCTACCTCGGCGGCCGGCTCGTCGGCCGCCACAAGATGGCGCCGCGCACGTCACCCGGCAAGACGTGGGAGGGCTTCGTGTTCGGAACGGCGGCGACGGTCTTTGTCGCATTCGTCGCGCTCTACAAACAGGATGCGTTGACGATCGGGCAGTCGATCGTGCTCGGCGTCGTCGTCGCGGTCGCCGCACCGCTCGGCGACCTGTTCGAGTCGCTGCTCAAGCGCGACATGGACGTGAAGGACACCGGCACGCTGCTCGGGGGCCACGGCGGCATGCTCGACCGGATCGACGCGCTCCTCTTCGCCGCTCCGGCCGCGTACTTCACGATCCTCGCTTTCACCTGACCCGGCACCGGGCACACTGTCCGCATGACACGCGTGGCTCTTCTCGGCGCCACCGGCTCGATCGGCCGTCAGGCGCTCGAGGTGATCGAGGCGAACCAGGGTCTGGAGCTCGTCGCGGCGAGCTCGGGATCGACCCCGATCGACGGGCTCGCCCCGCTGACGCAGGTAGGCGGGGACCCGGCAGAGCTGCTCGAACGGGCCGCTCCGGACATCGTCCTGAACGCGACGCTCGGCTTCGCCGGGCTGCGCGCGACGATGTGGGCGCTCGAGCAGGGAGTCACGCTCGCGCTCGCCAACAAGGAGAGCCTCGTCGCCGCTGGCGAGCTCGCGCTCGCAGCGCGCGCGCGCGGCGGAGGTGCGCTGATCCCGGTCGACAGCGAGCACTCGGCGCTCTTCCAGTGCGCGCAGCTCGGCGAGCCGGAGAGCCTCGTCGTGACCGCGAGCGGCGGGCCGTTCCGCGGCCGCACGCGCGACGAGCTCGCCGACGTCACCGCGGACCAGGCGCTCGCACATCCGACGTGGTCGATGGGAGCGAAGATCACCATCGACTCGGCGACGCTCGCGAACAAGGGCCTCGAGGTGATCGAGGCGCACTTCCTCTTCGGCCTGCCGTACGAGCGGATCGAGGTGGTCGTCCACCCGACGTCGATCGTCCACGGTGTCGTTCGCTTCCGCGACGGGGCGTCGATCGCGCATCTCGGCTACCCCGACATGCGCGTTCCGATCTCCTATGCGCTCACGTATCCCGATCGTGCTGCGACGCCCGTTCCGGCGCTCGACCTCACGGCGGGGCCGCTCGAGTTCTTCCCGCCCGACCTGGAGACGTTCCGCATGCTCGCCCTGGCGCGTGACGCGGGCGAGCGCGGCGGCACCTATGCGTGCGCCTTCAACGCCGCGAACGAGGTGGCAGTCGCCGCGTTCCTCGAAGGCCGCATCGGCTTCCTCGACATCGCGGCGCTCGTCGAGGAGGTGCTCGGTCGCGTGGACGGCGCCCCGGCGGCAGACCTCGCCGAGTTGCGCGAGGTGGACCGGCGTGCGCGAGAGCTCACGGTGCTCGAATGGGCTTGACCGCGGCGATCATCGGCCTCGCCGTGCTCGTGATGATCCATGAGGCGGGGCACTTCTTCGCGGCGCGCGCCGTCGGCATGACGCCGCGGAAGTTCTACCTCGGGTTCGGCCCGCCGATCGTCAAGAAGACGCGCGGGGGCGTCGAGTACGGGATCGGCTCCGTCCCGCTCGGCGGCTACGTGAAGATCCCGGGCATGAACCGGCCGTCGCCGGGCGACCTCGCGGCGACGCTGCCCGTCGAGCAGCGCGAGCGCCTCCGGCCCGAGCTCGCGCTCCTCGACTCTGCGATCGACCGCGGCGACGACGCGGCGGCGCTCGCGGCCGTCGCCGAGCTGCGCCGAGAGCTCGGAGAGAGCCGGTTCCTGCAGGAGCTCGAATGGTCGCTCGCGCCCGACGCGTACTGGCGGCAGACGACATGGCGGCGGCTCGTCGCCATCTTCGCAGGCCCTGCGGTGAATCTCGTCTTCGCGTTCCTGCTCTTCACCGGCCTGTTCGTCGTTGCGACGACGCGCGACACGAACGTGATCGGGCAGGTGCTCGCGAAGAGCCCCGCCGCCGCGGCCGGACTGCGAAACGGGGACCGCGTGCTGGGGATCGGCGGGCGCCCGGTGCAGCCCAAGGACATTCCAGCGCGCATCCGCGCCACCGGCGGCCGGCCGTTTCGCGTGCTCGTCGACCGCGGCGGCAGGCGCGTCGCGATCGGGCCGCTGCGCGCGAAGCCGACGCAGGGCGCGTACAGGATCGGGATCGCGATCGAGTCCCGCACAGGAGCCGGCGAGTCGGTCCCGGCGGCCGCGCGCGACTCCGTGAAGCTGACGTGGGACGTCACCGCCGGCACGGTCGCCGGCCTCGGCCACCTCGCCGTCGGCCGCGACACGGACCAGGTCTCCAGCTCGGTGGGCATCGTGCGTGTCTCTGCGCAGGCGTGGCGCTCGGGGCTGCGCGACTTTCTCTTCGTGCTCGGGTTGATCAGCCTCGCACTCGGGCTGCTGAACCTGCTGCCGGTGCTGCCGCTCGACGGCGGTCACATCGTGATCGCGCTCGTCGAGAAGCTCCGGGGACGCACGTTCCAGCAGGCGGTCTACATGCGCTACACGGTCGTCGGCCTGATGCTCTTCGCCGTGCTCATGTACTTCGGCTTGCGCAACGACCTGTTCGGCGGCGGCGGGTAGGGGGTACCCTGCGGCTGTGGCCAGCGAGCGCTCGGTAACGGTCGGCGGCGTCCAGATCGGCGGCGGCGCACCGCCCGTCGTCCAGTCGATGACGCTGACGAAGACGCACGACGTGGAGGCGACGACGGCGCAGATCGCGGCGCTCGCGAGCGCCGGCTGCGAGATCGTGCGCGTCGCGGTTCCGAAGAGCGAGGACGCCGACGCCCTGCCGCGGATCGTGCGCTTCTCGCCGATCCCCGTGATCGCCGACATCCACTTCAACGCGAGCCTGGCGCTGCGCGCGATCGACGCGGGGGTCGCCGCCGTGCGCATCAACCCGGGCAACATCGGCGGTGCGGACAAGGTCGAGCAGGTCGTCCGCGCGGCGAAGGCGAAAGGGATGCCGATGCGGATCGGCGCGAACTCGGGCTCGCTCCCGAAGCACCTCGCAGACCTCGCACGGCAGGATCAGGCCGAGGCGCTCGTGGAGGCAGCGCTCGAGGAGGTTCGCCTCCTGGAGAGTCTCGACTACCGCGACTTCAAGATCTCCGTCAAGTCGAGTCATGTGCCGACGATGATCCGCGCGTACCGCCTGCTCGCCGAGAAGGTGCCCTACCCGCTGCACCTCGGCGTCACGGAGGCCGGGACACCGTTCGCGGGGTCGATCAAGAGCGCCGTCGGCATGGGTGCGCTGCTCGCGGACGGCATCGGCGACACGATCCGCGTCTCGCTCACCGCCGATCCGGTCGAGGAGGTGCGGACGGCGTTCGAGATCCTGAAGGCGCTCGGGCTGCGCGAGCGGGGGCCGGTGATGATCGCGTGCCCGAGCTGCGGCCGTGACAACGTCGGCGTCCAGCAGCTCGCCGAACGCGTCGAGGAGCGGCTGCGCACCTATCCGCAGGCGTTCGAGGTCGCGGTGCTCGGATGCGCGGTGAACGGGCCGGGGGAGGCGGGAGACGCCGACTTCGGCATCGCGGGCGGCCGCGACGTCGGCTTCGTCTATGCCCACGGCCGCGTGCTGAAGAAGGTGTCGTCGGACATCCTCGTCGACGAGCTCTTCCACGAGATCGACAACTGGATCGCGGACGGGATGTTCCGCCCGAAGCGCCTGAAGATGGGCAAGCCGGCCGCCCTCGCGATGGCCGAGGCGTCCGCGATCCCCCTCGAGTAGGCCCTCCCGCGTCCGGCCGCGTGTCCCTTGCGGCCGCGTCCAGACCAGACATCACGGGGTCTGACCCCGGGGTTCGCATGAACGCAGGCAAACACACCTGTCCGTTTTGTCCATTGTCCGATCTGCGCCGCTCAACCATGCGGAGGGACATGTCCGGACGCGACATCACGGGGTCTGACCCCGGGTGTTCCTTCGCGCCACGTCCGCGCCGGACACGTCTGCGAGGGCGATTCGTAGGCGCCGCGGCCGCAGCGACAGCGCGGTAGCCTGGGTGGGCAACGATGATCGCCCGCGTCACCCAGCTCTTCCTCCCGACCCTGCGCGAGGCGCCGGCGGATGCCGAGGCGACCAACCACAAGCTGCTCGTCCGCGGCGGCTTCGTGCGCCAGGTGACGGGCGGCGTGTGGAGCTTCCTGCCGCTCGGCTGGCGCGTCCACCGCAAGATCGAGCAGATCATCCGCGAGGAGATGGACGCGATCGGGACGCAGGAGATGCTGATGCCGGTCCTGACGCCGTTCGAGCTCTGGCAGCAGACCGGCCGCGACTTCATCCCCGAGATCTTTCGACTCAAGGACCGCAAGGGAGCCGACTACGTGCTGCCGCTGACGCACGAGGAAACGGTCGCGTTCCACGCGCGCGAGCTGCAGAGCTACCGGCAGCTGCCGCAGATGCTCTACCACTTCTCGATCAAGGAACGCGACGAGCTGCGCCCGCGCGCCGGGCTGATCCGGCTGCGCGAGTTCATCATGAAGGACGCCTATTCGTTCGACCGCGACGATGAAGCCCTCGCAGCGAACTTCGAGCTTCAGCGCGGCGCCTATGTCCGCATCTTCGAGCGCTGCGGCCTCGAGACGCACTGCGTCGAGGCCGAGCCTGGGATGATGGGCGGGAGCGAGTCGTTCGACTTCCTCGCCCCGGCCGGGGCCGGCGAGAATACGCTCGTCACCTGCGAGAACGGCGATTTCGCCGCCGACGTCGAGATCGCGCGCGGCGTCGCACGCCCGCCGTCCTTCCCGGCGCCGCTCGACGCGCCCGACGAGGTGGAGACGCCCGGCGTGAAGACGTGCGAGGCGCTGGCCGAGTTCCTCGCGATCGACGTCGCCGCGACGTCGAAGGCGATGCCCGTGACGACCGACGACGGTGCGGTCGTGCTGGCGCTCGTGCGCGGCGACGACCGGATCGAGCCCGCGAAGCTCGACGCCGTGCTCGGAAAGCCGTCGCGGCCGGCGACGGACGACGAGATCAGGGCTGCCTTCGGCGCCTCGGGCGGCTCGCTCGGCCCGGTCGGGTTCGCCGGCGAGGTCGTCGCCGACGAGAGCCTCCGCGAGGGCCAGTTCGTCGCCGGCGCGAACCGCGACGACCGGCACCTCCGCGGCGTCGAGGCCGGTCGCGACTTTCAGCCCCGTTTCGCCGACCTGCGCCAGTCGCGGGAGGGCGACACCTGTCCGAACTGCGGCGGGCGACTGGCCTTCGAGACGGCGATCGAGGTCGGCCACATCTTCAAGCTCGGCACGCGCTACTCGGCGCCCCTCGGTGCGAGATTCGTCGACGAGGACGGGCAGGAGGGTGCGGTCGTGATGGGCAGCTACGGCATCGGGCTCGCCCGGGTGATGGCGGCGCTCGTCGAGCAGCGCCATGACGAGCAGGGGATCATCTGGCCCGCGTCCGTCGCGCCGTACGACGTCCACGTGCTCGCGCTGCGCGGCGCGGAGGAGGTGGCCGAGCAGGCGGCCGAGGCGCTCTCGGCCGCGGGGAAGGACGTGCTGCTCGATGACCGCGACCAGCGGCCCGGCGAGAAGTTCGCAGACGCCGACCTGATCGGGATCCCGATCCGCGTCACGGCGGGGAAGAAGAGCCTGGAGGACGGAGCCGTCGACTTCCGCGACCGCGCGACCGGCGAGGAGCGACGTGTCAAGCTCACGGACATCGGCAAGGAGGGTTAGGTGCCAAAGCGCAGGCGGTATGCCTCGGAGGCGTTCGGATCGGCCGTCGAGCGGCTGATGAACGAGACAGGCGTGACCTACAGGGCCCTGGCCGCGAAGACGGATCTCTCGGCGGGGTACCTGAACCACCTCGTGCACGGCAACCGCCCGGTGCCGTCGAACGACGTGGTGGAGACCCTCTCCAACGCGCTCGACGTCGACCCCGAGTACTTCCGGGAGTACCGGCTACGCGTGATCACGGAGAAGCTCGAGGCGATGCCGGAGCTCGTCGACCGGCTCTACAAGCGCCTGAGCGCCTAACCAGCGCGCCGCGCAGGCGTCCTACCTGCTAGGCCGGTGGGGTCCCGGCAAGCGACCACTGGGGGGTTAGGGGCCCCGCCGAGCCTTATCTCCCTGCGCTTCTCTCCCTGCGCCCGGCGTAGACTCTCCCGATGGGACTCAAAGACATCCTCACGTGGTGGTCGAGACGCGCCGACCAGGAGACGCTCGAGCGGGAGCGCGAGGCCGAGCTTGCGCCGCAGAGCCGTTCGACGATCACGGAGGGATTCGGCGACCACAAGGTCGACACGGCGATCCACGAGACGCGCTCCGGCGCCGAGGCCGAGTCGGCGTCCGCCGGCGACCTCGAAGACGCCTGAGCTACTGCCTCTGCTCGAGCTCGCGCACGCGCGCGGCCATCGCCTCGAGGAGCGGCCACGCGATCGCCGCGTTCGCCTCCAGGAGGGGGCGGAAGAGCCACGGCGTGAGCCCGTGGGCCCTGCCGTCGCTGACGGCCGTGATCGTCGCGGTCCGGAGGCCGCCGTCGATCAGCGCGATCTCGCCGAAGTAGTCGCCGGGGCCGAGCGTGCGCCGGTCCTCGCCGTCGACCGTGACCTTCGCCTCGCCGGACTCGATCACGAAGAACCCGGCGGCGCCCTGACCCTCCGCGGTCAGTTCCTGCCCGGCCTCGAACGAGCGGTCGGAGAACTCGGTCGCGAGCGTCTTCAGCTGCTTGTCGTTCAGCCGCTCGAAGAGCGGCACCTGCTTGAGGAGTTCGATGGGAGCGGCCATGCGCTGATCCTAAACAGACTTCCGCGAAAATGGGAGCCGCGTCACTCGATCGCGATCTCGACGCCCTCACGGGCGAGGTCGACGGTCTCCAGGCCGACGAGCTCGCGCGCCGCCTGCTCCATCGTCTCGAGCTCCTCGTCTGTGTGCGACGGGTCGTGGTGGAACATCACGGTGCGCGACGGCGCGGCCTCGCGCACGTAGGACGCGAAGTCGGGGATCGCCGTGTGGCCCCACCCGGCCCGGGTGGCGTATTCCTCCGCCGTGTACTGCGCGTCGTGCACGAGGAGGTCGACACCGGCTGCGAGCGCGAGCCCGGAATCGGCTTCCAGCGCCGGCTCGTTGTCGGGGATGAACGCGAGCGAGTTCCCGTTCTCCTCGATCCGGTAGCCGACCGTCGGCCCGGGGTGCCGGACCGGGGCGGACCTGATGCGGACGCCGTCCATCTCCCACGCATCCTCGCGAACCTCCACGAACTCGATCGTCGACGGAAAGCGCTCGAACGGCACGGGGAAGAGCGGCGGCGAGAGGTAAGCGGCAAGGTGGTCGCGGAGCGGGAGGTCGTCCGGTCGCGGCCCCCAGATCGTGATCGTGCACGCGGGGTCGAAGAGGGGCGCGAAGAACCCGAGGCCCTCGACATGGTCGAGGTGCATGTGCGTGAGCAGCAGGTGGATCTGGGGCGGATGCTCGCGCGCGAGTGACAGCCCGAGTGAGCGGATACCGGTGCCGGCGTCGAGCACGATCAGGCCACCGGTCGACGTTCGCAGCTCGACGGAGGTCGTGTTGCCGCCGTAGCGGACCGTCGATGCGCCCGGCGTGGCCAGCGAGCCTCGGCAGCCCCAGATCGTAGCCCGCATCGCCGACAACCCTACTCAGAAGGTCAGATGCTGGAGGCGACACCTACGCGCGCGACGACGACTGCGTCCGCAGAAGCGTTGCTGCGTGCGTGGCCGGTGACGGCCTCCAGGAAGGCGCTGCGCTCGAGCGCCCAGAGCCGTGCCGGCCCGCGTGCGCGCACGGTCGCAGTCCGCGGCACGTCGCGCAGCAGGGCGATCTCGCCGACGTACGCGGGCGCACTTTCCTCCTTCACGCCCTCGGGCAGCGCGATCTCCAACACTCCCTCGTCGAGGACGTAGAAGCGGTCGCCGGGGTCGCCGCGCTCGAAGAGCGTCGCGCCCGCCTCGAGCTCCACCCGCACCGCGCCCCCCGCGAGCGCCTCGAGGCGCTGCAGCGGCAGGACGGCCAGGAACGGGACGCGGCGCAACGCAGCGAGCTGCTCCTCCGGGATGCGCGCACCGTCGTCGATCGCCACGAGCCGGCCGCGGCGGAGCAGGGCGAGCACCGGCAGCAAGGCGCCGGTCGCCATCAACGCGCCGCGGGCGCCGAGCGTGTGGACGAGGAGCGGCGCCGCGAGCGACCCGATCGCGAGCGAGCCGACGATCACGCTCTCGAGCACGCCGAAGACGCGCCCGGACGCCTCCGCGGGCGCTGTGCGCTGCAGGAGCGTCATCGCCGAGATGTCCACCAGGGTGTTGCCGAGGCCGACGAGCCCGAGCGCGAGCAGCGCGAGCCACATGTGCGGCAGGAGGCCGAGCAGGACGAGCGGTGCGCCCCAGAGCACGATCCCGACCCCGAAGTCACCGGCGAGGCGCTTGCGCCCGACGAGCGCCAGGGCAACCCCGGCGCCCACGATCGACCCGATGCCGCTTGCGGCCTCGAGCAGGCCGACTCCTGCATTGCCGAGCCCGAGCACGTCGATTGCGGTCACGACCACGAGGACGCCGAGCGCGCCGGCGACGAGGCACTGGGCACCGTAGAGGCCGATGAGCAGACGAAGGCGCGGCTCGGCGCGGATCGCGCGCAGGCCGCCAGCGAGCCCGGCGAACTCCTCCGCGACGGCTTCGTCCGCTTCATGCGGTGTTGCAGCCGAGACCCGCCCCGGACGGACGCGCGCGACGAAGCTCGCGCTCCACGCGAACGTGATCGCGACTGCGGCAAAGACGACGGCCGGCCCGCTGAGCGCGAGCAGCAGGGCGCCCGCGGCTGGGCCGGCGAACGACCCGACGCTGTCGATCGTGCTCGACGAGACGTTCGCCGCCGTCAACTCCTCCGGCGAGCGGGCGAGCGTGGGGAGGAGCGACGCCTCGGCGGGGCGGAACGCCGCGCCGAAGATCGAGGTCAAGGTCGCGAGGACGTAGAGGGCGAGCGCGGGTGCGTGCGTGACGACGACGGCGCAGGAAGCGGCGAGGGTCGCCACACGCAGCAGATCGGAGCCGAGCATCACGCGCTCCTGCCGGTAGCGGTCTGCGAGCGAGGCCGCGAACGGCGCTGTCGTTGCCGCGATCGCGAGCCGGACGAACATGAAGACGCCGACCGCCGTCGCACCGCCGTGGCGGAAGGCGTAGACGGCGACCGCGATCGAGTTCGCGTAGATGCCCACGGACGAGCCCATGTACGCGAGCTGTACCCGCCGGAGGTCAGGGTTCGAAAAGGCGCCCCTCAGGGCGCCGAGCGACTCCGCGATGCGGCCTCGAAGCGTTGCCATAGCTGCCGAGGATGGCAGCCATTGACGAAAGTGCAAGGGGTAGGGAAGATTCCGGTCACGAGCTCCGTCTAGTGGGGTGTCAGCCGCGAGAGCGGTAAACCAGATTTCCAAGGAGGGCTTCACAATGTCGGACGAGCGTGAGAAGAAACTGGCCAACAGCGCAGACCAGACCGGCGCCGAGGAAGACGTCAAGCTGCACGTCAAGGGCGGCGGGACCAACATGGACGCCGCCCCCGGCGCCAGCGACGACGACGACAACGACGTCGAGGCGCACGTCAAGAGCGGCGGGACCAGCTAACCGCTCGCACGTAGCTTCAGCGCTATCGCCGAGGGCCCCAGACGGGGCCCTCGGCGCGTTCAGGCGAGGATCCGGGCGAGTGCGTCGACGAGCGCAATCCCGGCGGCACGGCGCTCGCCCTCGAGCGCCTCGACCGCGGCGGCAAGGGCTGCGACGGCCGCCGCGTCTCCGTGACCGGCGAGGGCGGCGCGTGCACGGCGTGCGGCGACGAGGAGCGCGACGGCGATCGACGCCTGGTTCGCGAAGAGCCCGAGAAGCTCCATCTCCCTGAGCGAGAAGGCGGCGCGCTCCGGCCGGTCGAGCACCTGCAGGACGCCGAGCACCGTCTCGTCGTGGAGGAGCGGCACCGCCATCAGCCCCTTCGGGACGTAGCCGGTGCCCTCGGCGACGTCCCGCGCGAAGCGCGGGTCCTGCTGGACGTCCTCGAGGACGAGCGGGGTCCGCGAGGAGAGCACCCAGCCCGCGATGCCCCTCGACGACGGCATGCGCTTCCCGACGAGTCCCTGCTCGTCGTCGCCGGCGACGGCGGCGAAGACCAGCTCGTCCGTCTCCGGCTCGTAGAGGAAGATCGAGGATCCGCGTGCGCCGAAGATGGCGCGTGCAACGACTACGATCGAGCGCAGGAGCAGCGCGAACTCGTCCTCCGCCGGCAGCACCCCGGCGGCGACTGCGGCATGTAGTCCCTCGTTCTCAGGCACGCGCCTCCCCTCCGACGTTGTTCGAGATCAGATACAGGACGGTCTTGAGCTGGAACGGTGTCAGCCCCGGGTGCTTGCTGAGGACGAGCGCTGCGATCGCCGCGATTGCCGGCGTTGCGAAGCTGTTACCGGTGGCGCGAATCGTCCCGCCGCCGAGCCAGGCGACGTCGACGTCGACACCGCGCGCGAAGAACTCGACGGGTGGATTCGGGTTCGCGTAGAAGACGAGCGGGTCGGGCTCCTCGTGGCTGCCGACGGAGATCACCGACGAGAAGCGCCACGGGTACGACTCGACCGGCATGTTGTGCGCGGAGGCGACCAGGATCGAGCGGTTGAAGTAGGCGGTGTCCGCAAGCTCGTGCAGCGCGTCGCCGAAACGGCGCTTCGTGGTCGAGAGGCTCATGTTGACGATGTCGTACCCCTGCTGGACCGCCCATCGAAGGCCGGCGATGAGCACGCTGCCGGAGCCCGAGAACCCCGCGCCGATCACGCGCACCGAATGGATCTCCGCGTCCGGCGCAAGCGCGCGAACGACGCCGGCGCACGCGGTGCCGTGGCCGCAGAGATCGCCCTCGGTGTCGTCCGCAGCGACCGGGTTCTCGTCCTCGTCGACGGAGATGTTGACGGCGCTCTTGATCTCGCCGACGAGTGGGTGGGAGGCCTCGATGCCGCTGTCGAGGATGCAGACGCTGATGCCCGCGCCCGTTGCGCCGCCGATCGCCCAGTCGCGATCGACTCGGGCGGGGAGCAGGTTGTCGATCGGGATGCGTCCGGCGGCGTCGCGCGGCAGCGACCAGGCGGGCAGCTCGTCGTCTGCGGACTCGTGCAGCGCGAAGGAGGTCATCGGCGCGAGCCTAGACCATGGCCGCGGCGGCCGGTCGCTGCGTCACAGAGCGAGATCGGCGGTCGCGACGGCCGCGCGCGCACGCGCGAGGCGCGGGTCGTCCGCGCCGACCCCGAGATTCACCTCGACCAGATGCGCCGCTGCGTGTGCCGCACCCGCGGCGAGCATCGCCGCAGCGCGAACGTCCGGCGCGTAGTCTCCCGGAACGGTGAGTTCCAGCTCGAGCGCGAGCGCGGCGACGTCGGCGCACGCCTCCGCGACGAGGAGAGGAACGGCCGCCGCGCGCTCGAGAACGCGGCCGAGCGCGAAGTCACGCCGCTCGTCACCTCCTGCGGTCTCCGTCAGGCGTGCGCGCGCAGCGGTCAGCGCCTCGGCGTCGTCTGCTGCCGCGTGGGTCAGCCGGTCGCAGAGCGCAACCGCCTGCGCAGCCCGGGCGCCGTCGTTGCCCGCGCGAGCTGCCTCCGCGAGGACCCACGCCGCCGCCGAGCCCGCAAGTGCTGCGGCGGGCCCGGCGGCGAGCGTCTCCCCCAGTGCACGAACCGGCAAGGGCACCCTCAGAGGCGGCGCATGCGGGTTCGCACTTCATCGAGGATCCGAGGAGTCGGACGGATCCCGGATTCCGCGAGAGCCGATTCGAGATCGGCGACGAGCAGACGGCGGAGCTCCGCGTCCTCCTTTGCCCTCACGAGGAGGTCGTCGAGGCTCTGCCTGACCCGCGGCAGCTCCTGCGCGGCGGCAACCAGACCCATGGGGGCCGGCGGCAGCGCCGCAAGAAGCTGTGCGAGTTGCTCATGGTCGTAGGTCGTCACTCGAATCACCTGCCTACAGGACGCGTGAGGGGTGCGGAATCTTCCAGCGCCGACTTCAACTTGTCGAGACACCGGGAGATCCGGCTTGCGATCGTCCCCGGCGGCAGGTCGAGCGCCTCGCCGATCGTCCGGTAGCTCTCGTCCCGCGCGAAGAACCGGTCGAGCATCTCGCCGCACATCTCCCCGATCCCCGAGAGTGCCTCACGGACGGCGAGCGCCTGGTCGAGGGTCTCGAGCTGGTCGTCGAAGCCGTCCGGCTCGACGTCCTCCACCGGCAGCTCCCGGTCGCCCGTGCGCAGGCGGTCCAGGCAGACACGACGCGTGAGCTGTGCGATCCACGGGCGGAGCGCATCCGGGTCGCGCAGCCGGTCGAGCTGGACGTAGACCTTCGCGAAAACGTCCTGAAACGCGTCCTCGGCGTCGGCCGCGGAGAGCCGGAAGCCCTGGGCGCAGATCGCGTAGACGTAGCGCGAGAAGCGCTCCACGAGGACGTTCCACGCCTCCTCGTCGCCGCCGCGGCATGCGGTGACGAGCTGTGCGTCGCCGATCGACGTTGAGTCCCTCCTATCCATGTCTCTGCCGAGCGATCGTATCGCGGTCGCGCGGGCGGGTCTCGTTTGCGCCGCTGTCCGGCGATTGGTTATCTTCGCCGCGTCAGTGGTTCGCTGCGGCTGCGGCAACCGAAACATCCGGGGAACAAGGGAGAGAAGATGGGCTATCGGCATCGCGCCTTGGCGCTGCTTGCTGTTGGGATCGCCGCGCTCGCGGTCGCGGGCTCGGCGTTTGCCTTCGACTGTATTCGCGTCTCGTCGTCGTACCAGGGGCTCGTGCAGTCGACGTCGCACAGCGGACATTGGCTGCTGTTCGACATGACGAACGTCGGGATCGTGCAGGCCGACCTGCAGCAGGTCGCGCCCACGATCACGCCTGAGCAGGCTGCGTGTGTGAGCGCCGCCTATCAGCAGACGAACCTGCCGCTCTACTTCGCGCTTGGCTTCGGGGTCGCGGGCGGCTTCACGAACGGCCCCGGCGTGCTCGCCGCGAACAATCCGAACACGCAGGGCCAGCTGGGCGACCTGAAGGGCATTGACCATCTCGAGGTGAGCCCGATCGGCAATGCGATCATCGGCGAGTTGATCGGCTGCGGCGCGACCGTCGAGCTCGAGTAACTCATCGTTACCGCAGAGCACGATGGAGGGGTGCCCTGCGCGGGCGCCCCTCCATCTGCCGGACGCATCGTTGCTACGGTTGCCACGTCGCGGGGCGTGGCGCAGCCTGGTTAGCGCGCTAGTCTGGGGGACTAGAGGTCCCGAGTTCAAATCTCGGCGCCCCGAT
>JAICTB010000144.1 GCA_025936595.1 Thermoleophilia bacterium
AGCGCCCGCCGCTCGACCCCTCCGGCTACCACCGCCGCACGGGCTGCTTCCTCCACCCCGCGTACTGGCCGGAGAAGCTGAGCAAGCTCGCGCGCGACGGCGTCCGGCCCGCGCGCTGCCTTTCCTTCGGCGACTACCTGCTCGACCAGCTCACCGGGGAGGCGCGGACGAGCGTCTCGCTCGCGAGCGGCACCGGCCTCTTCGACCCGAACCGGCTCGACTGGGACGACGAGACCCTCGACGCCGTCGGCGTCACGCGTGCACAGCTCCCGCCCGTCTCGGACGAGCCGTTCGCGGGAACGTGGCCGGCGCTCGGGGACGGCGCCTGCTCGAACGTCGGCGCCGGCTGCACGACCCGCGGGCGCGCCGCGGTGATGGTCGGGACGTCGAGCGCCCTGCGCGCGGTCTACGAGGCCGGCCGCGCCGAGCCGCGCCCGGGCCTCTTCCTCTACCGGCTCGACGAGCGGCGCTTCTGCGAAGGCGGCGCTCTTTCGGACGGGGGCAACCTGCACGCGTGGCTGCTGCGCACGCTGCGCGACCTCGACGAGCGGGGGATCGAGGAGCGGCCGCCGGCGGCGCACGGCCTGAGCTTCCTGCCGCTCCTGGGCGGCGAGCGCTCGCTCGGCTGGGACGCGACCCGGCGGGGCGAGCTGCACGGGCTCTCCTTCGCGACCACGCCGCTCGACATCGCGCAGGCCGCGCTCGAAGGCGTCTGCTACCGCCTCGCCGACGTGCTGGACGCGCTCGGCGGCATCGAGTCCGTCGTCGCGACGGGCGGCGCGCTGGTCGGGAGCCCCGCCTGGGTGCAGGTGCTCGCGGACGTCACCGGCAGGCCGGTCGAGCTGTCCGGTGTGGCTGAGGGCTCGGCCAGAGGCGCGGCGATGATCGCGCTCGAGCGCCTCGGGCTGGCGGTCCCGCCGGCGCCGATCGCACGCGTCTTCGAGCCGCGCCCGGACCGTCAGGCAATCCACCTGCACGCGCGACAGGTACAACGGGAGCTGATTCGAACGAAGGAGGCGGGATGATCGGGATCGTCGGAGGTGGCCTCGCGGCCGCCAAGCTCGTCGAGGGCTACCGGGAAGCGGGGGGAACCGACGAGATCACCATCTGGTCGCAGGACCCGCACGGCCCCTACCACCGGCCGCCGCTCTCGAAGCGGCTCCTCCGCGGCGAGGCCGAGCCGAAGGACGCGCTCGCGCATCCGCCGGAGTGGTACGCCGAGCACGGCGTCGACCTGAAGCTCGGCGACGCGGTCTCCTCGCTCGACCAGGTGCAGGCCGACACCGTCGTGATCGCCACCGGCGCGCGGCCGCGCGACCTGCCGGGCATGCTCCCGCTGCGGACGCTCGACGACGCGCTCGAGCTGCGCCGGCGCGCCGAGACGGCGAGCACCGCGGTCGTCGTCGGCGGTGGGTTCATCGGCTGCGAGGTGACCGCCTCGCTGACGCAGCTCGGGGTGCAGGTGACCCAGATCGTCCGCGAGCCGCTCGTCTTCGCGCCGTTGCAGGCGCAGGCGCTGTCCGACACGCTGCACGAGACCTACCGCGAGCACGGAGTCGACCTGCGGCTCGAGGCGAGCGACATCCCGACCGGCGCCGACCTGACGGTCGCCGGCATCGGCGTCCAGCCGAACGTCGAGCTCGCCCGCGAGGCCGGCCACGAGGTGCGCAGCGGGATCGTCGTGAACGAGCGCTTCGAGACGGCGAAGCCCGGCGTCTACGCGATCGGCGACGTGGCGGAGTTCTTCGACCCCGTCTTCGGACGGCACCGGAGGATCGAGCACTGGTCGAACGCGGCCTACCACGGCACGACGCTCGGCAAGATCCTCGCCGGCGAGGACACCCGGTACGACATCGTCTCGTCGTTCTTCTCCGAGGAGTTCGGACAGAGCTTCAAGCTGTTCGGCGACGCGCTCGACCATGACGACACCGCGCTCGAGGGCGACTTCCGGGAGGGAAAGGCGGTCCTGCGGTTCCTGCGCGGCGGCGGCGTCGTCTGCGCCGTGACGATGGGCCAGGACGAGGACGCCGAGAACGCGCTCAAGGACGAGATCAGAGCCGGCGCGGCCGCTGCTGCATAGTCGTTACGCTCGCGGGGATAGCGACCGCGAGGGAGGGGCGTTGGCCAACTCGGAGATCGAACAGCTCTCCATCGACACGATCCGGACGCTGTCGATGGACGCGGTACAGCAGGCGAACGCGGGCCATCCCGGCACGGCGATGGCGCTCGCGCCGCTCGCCTACCTCCTCTACACGGAGGTGCTGCGGCACAACCCGGCGAGCCCGCACTGGCCGAACCGCGACCGCTTCGTGCTGAGCGCGGGCCACGCGTGCATCCTCCAGTACTCGGCGCTGCACCTCTCCGGCTACAACCTCTCGCTCGAGGAGCTGAAGCGCTTCCGGCAGTGGGAGTCGGCGACCCCCGGTCATCCGGAGTACCACCACACCGAGGGCATCGAGGTGACGACCGGGCCGCTCGGTCAGGGGTTCGCGAACGGCGTCGGCATGGGCTTTGCGGAGCGCTTCCTCGCCGCGACGTTCAACCGCCCGCATCACGACCTGGTCGACCACCGGGTGTATGCGATCTGCTCCGACGGCGACCTGATGGAGGGCCTTTCCTACGAGGCTGCCTCGCTCGCGGGCACGAACGGGCTCGGGAAGCTCGTCTACTTCTACGACGACAACCACATCACGATCGACGGCACCACCTCGATCTCGTTCACGGAGGATCGGGCAAAGCGGTTCGACGCGCTCGGCTGGCATGTGCAGTCGGTCGCCGACCCGAACGACCTCGACGCGCTGCGCGAGGCGGTCGCGAACGCACAGGCGGAAGAGGCGAAGCCGTCGATGATCATCGTGCGCTCGCACATTGCCTTCGGCGCGCCCGATGCGGTCGACACCGCAAAGGCGCACGGCAGCCCGCTCGGCGCTGACGAGGTCGCCGCGACGAAGAAGGCGCTCGGGTGGGATCCGGACAGGCACTTCTATGTCCCCGACGAGGTGTACGCGAACATGAACGGGATCGAGCGCGGCACCGAGCTCGAGAGCGAGTGGCAGCAGCGCTTCTCGAACTGGTCGCAGGCGTTCCCGCAGGCACGTGAGACGTGGGACGCAGCGTGGGCCGGCCGCATCGGGCCATGGGAGCTGCCGGAGTTCGAGGTCGGCGACGACATGGCGACCCGCGATGCCGGCAAGAAAGTGATGCAGGCCTTCAAGCACGCGGTTCCGACGATGATCGGCGGCGCGGCCGACCTCGTCGAGTCGACGAAGACCGAGTTCGTCGGCGGCGGCCTCTTCTCGGACAGCTGGGCCGGGCGCAACATCGCGTTCGGCATTCGCGAGCACGCGATGGGTGCGATCGTCAACGGCATCGCCGTACACGGCGGGTGCGTGAAGCCGTACGGCTCCACGTTCCTCATCTTCAGCGACTACATGCGCCCCGCGGTGCGCCTCTCCGCGCTGATGGGGCTTCCGGTCGTGTGGGCGTGGACGCACGACTCCGTCGGGCTCGG
This sequence comes from Thermoleophilia bacterium, assembly GCA_025936595.1. Lineage (GTDB taxonomy): Bacteria > Actinomycetota > Thermoleophilia > Gaiellales > Gaiellaceae > PALSA-600. The sequence goes on from JAICTB010000144.1 coordinate 3,512, forward strand.
CGAGGACGGCCCCACGCACCAGCCGGTCGAGACCTACGCGGCGCTGCGCGCGATCCCGAATCTCTGGTTCGTCCGCCCAGCCGATGCGAACGAGACCGCGTACGCGTGGAAGGTAGCGCTCGAGCGGAGCGACGGACCGGTCGCGCTCTCGTTCTCCCGGCAGAAAGTGCCGACCCTCGATCGCTCCGAGCTCGCGCCCGCGGCGGGGCTCGAGCGTGGTGCATACGTGCTCTGGGAGTCGTCGACGTCGCCCGATCTGATCCTGATCGCGACCGGTGCCGAGGTGGGGCTCGCGCTCGAGGCGGGGCGCAAGCTGGCCGCCGACGGCACAGACGCGCGCGTGGTCTCGATGCCCTGCTGGGAGCTCTTCGAACAGCAGCCGGCCGATTACCGCGACGAGGTGCTGCCGCCGCATGTCCAGGCACGGCTCTCGGTCGAGCCCGGTGTCGCGCTCGGGTGGAGCAGGTGGGTCGGCGACCACGGAGACTCGATCTCGATCGAGCACTTCGGTGCGTCCGCTCCGGGCTCGACGGTGCTCGAGCACTTCGGTTACAACCTCGACAACGTCGTCGCGCGCGCGAACGCGCTGCTCGCCCGAGTCGCATGAGGCTCGCGGTCGCGTTCGACCATCGCGGCGTGCACCTGCGCAACGTCGTGCTCGAAGCGTTGTCCGAGCACGAGGTGATCGACTTCGGGACCGACACGGACGCCGTGCGCATCGACTACCCCGACAAGGCGCGCGAGCTGGGCGAGTCGATCCAGCGCGGCGACGCCGCGCGGGGCATCCTCGTCTGCGGGTCGGGCGTCGGAGCGTCGGTCGCCGCCTGCAAGCTGACCGGCATCCGCGCCGCGATCTGCCATGACACCTACAGCGCGCACCAGGGCGTCGAGCACGACGACATGAACGTGCTCTGCCTCGGCTCGGAGGTCGTCGGCCCCTCGCTCGCGCGCGAACTGGTGGACGCATTCGTGAACGCGACCTTCGACGGCGGCGATCGCTATGTCGCGCGCCTGCTGAAGGTCGCCGAGATGGAAAGGACGATGAAGGATGGCGAAATCACGGCTGCATGAGCTCGCAGCGCGCGGGCAGTCGATCTGGTTCGACACGCTCTCGCGCCAGCTCGTCGAGTCCGGCGAGCTGAAGAGGATGATGGACGAGGACGCCGTCACGGGCGTCACGTCGAACCCGACGATCTTCCAGAAGGCGCTCACGGGGAGCGACCTCTACGACGACGACATCAGGCGGCTCCTCGGCGAGACGGACGACGCGTCGACGATCTTCTTCTCGCTCGCGCTGGACGACATCCGCGCGGCGTGCGACGTCCTCCGGCCTGCCTACGACGCGACGGACGGCGCCGACGGCTACGTCTCAATGGAGGTCGAGCCGGGGATCGCATACGACACCGGCAAGACGTTCGACCAGGTGCAATGGATCTCGACCGAGGTCGAGCGTCCGAACCTGATGATCAAGATCCCGGCGACCGAGCCGGGGCTGCCGGCGATCGAGGACTCGATCGCGCACGGCACGTCGATCAACATCACGCTGATCTTCTCGCTGCCGCGGTACAAGGCGGTGGTCGAGGCCTACCTGCGCGGGCTCGAGCGACTGGTCGCTGCCGGCGGCAATCCGGCGCGCGTGGCGTCGGTCGCGTCCTTCTTCGTCTCGCGGGTCGACACCGAGGCGGACAAGCGCCTCACCGGCCACGACGACCTGAAGGGCAAGCTCGCGATCGCGAACGCGAAGCTCGCCTACCAGCACTACCTCGAGACGTTCGCGGGGCCGCGCTGGGAGTACCTCGCGGGGAAGGGTGCGACGAAGCAGCGGTGCCTCTGGGCGTCCACCTCGACGAAGAACCCCGACTACCGCGACGTGATGTACGTCGAGGAGCTCGTCGGCCCCGAGACGATCAACACCATGCCGCTCGAGACGATCGAGGCGTTCCAGGATCACGGCGAGGTGCGCGGCGACACGGTGCTCGAGGGCATCGACGAGGCGGAGGGCTTGCTGAAGGCGCTCGCCGAGGCGGGCGTCGACTACACCGACGTCGTCGACACGCTGGAGGCGGAAGGCGTGCAGAAGTTCGCCGACTCGTTCGCCGAGATCATCGACGGCATCCACGCGAAGCGCGCCTCGCTGGCGGCTGCATGACGCCGGACGTCGTCGATCGCATCTGGGCACACGACGCGTCCGTCTGGACGGGTAGCGATGAGGCGAAGTGGCTGGGCTGGCTCGACGAGCCGCGGCGGATGTACGAGGACGTCGACCTGCTCCTGCAGTTCGCGGAATCCGTCGTCGACCGGATCGACGCGGTCGTGCTGCTCGGCATGGGCGGCTCCTCGCTCGCGCCGGAGGTGATCAGGCGCACGTTCCGGCAGGAGACCTTCCATGTGCTCGACACGACGCATCCCGATGCGATCCGTGCGTTGGAGGAGCGGATCGATGTGTCGCGCACGCTGTTTCTCTCCGCGTCGAAGTCGGGCTCCACGCTCGAGACTCGCTCGCACACCGACTACTTCTGGGAGCGCACCGGCGGGA
>JAICTB010000202.1 GCA_025936595.1 Thermoleophilia bacterium
ACAGCGTGATCGTGCCGTCGGAGTGCGCGCGCGCGTCGTGCTGGTACATGAACGTCGCGGACGGCCCCAGCTCGAAGTCGCTGCTTCGCCCCCCGAGCCGCCAGAGGACGTTTCCACTCCTGCGGTCGAGCTTGTACAGCGCCGAGGTGTTGCGCGCCGACACGAGCAGGTTCCCGTCGAGGTCGACGTCGACGGAGTTGATGTGGAAGTAGTCGAACGGATCGAGCACCGGCGAGTAGGTGTCGGTGATCGGGACGTGGTCGAGGCTGTGCCACTCGAAGAGCACGCGACCGGACTTGACGTCGACCTCCTGGATGATCGAGTCGAGCACGTTTCCGCTCGACGGCCCGCCGACGGCGGAGAGATCGGCCCGGACGGTGTTGAAGATCGTGAGCAGCGCGGTGCCTTTGGGCGTGAGCAGGAACTCGTGCACGTCCGCCCGGAACCCGTTCCCGGCCTGCACGCGCGCGACCGTTGCGTAGGTGTCGTCGAGAATCACGCCCTCCCCCATGCCGATCCCGGTGGGCGTGATCGCACCCTCCCACCACGTGAGCACCGGCTTGCCGGCGAGGATCTGCCTCCGGAAGTTGATCGCGACCTTGTTCAGCCGCCGGAACCAGACGACGCGGCCGTGGTTGTCGACGATCATCGGCCCGCGCTGCCCCGGACCGGTCAGCGAGGCGACGAAGAGGTGGCCGGGCGCCGGGTTCTTGAGCGTCGAGACGGTCAAGGTCGGCGGCTTCAGCGACGGCTCGGTGACGAACCGCGCGAACCCGGACGGGCCGTCGCGCGTGCCGGCGCGCGCGAATCGCCCGGGGAACGCGAGCGCCGAGATACCTGCACCCGAGAGGACGAGGAACTCCCGCCGCGACAAGCTCCTCCGCACAGGGAGGGATATACCAGCCGCGGCGAGGTCGAAGGAAGCGGCCCCGGCAGGAATCGAACCTGCGCACGGAGCTTCGAAGGCTCCCGCTCTGTCCTCTGAGCTACGGGGCCGAGCCGGCTAAGCGTAGCTGCGAAGCCGGCGGAGGCCGGCTCCGCCGGCCGGGAGGGCAGGCCGGCCAGGAACGCGAGGGTGGCGAACGGGACTCGAACCCGCGACCACCGGGACCACAACCCGGGGCTCTACCAACTGAGCTACCGCCACCGTGCAGCGCTCATCGTAGCGAGGTCTCGTCCAGCCTCTCGAGAAGCTCGACCAGCGAGTCGAACACGGCGACGGCGCCGTGGTCTCGCAGCTCTTGCTCCGACCAGCCGCCCGTGATCACGCAGACCGTCTCGAGGCCCGCGTTCGCCGCGGCCTCGATGTCCCAGCGCGAGTCGCCGACCATGACGGCGGCGTCGCTCGCTCCTGCCTTCTCGAGGGCGGCGTGGATCACGTCGGGGTGCGGCTTCGTCCGCTCGACGTCGTCGGAGGTCGTCCAGGCGTCGATCAGGTCGCGCGCCTCGAGGGCGCCGAGAAAGTGGTCGACGTCGTCCGCGTTCGACGACGACGCGAGCACGAGCACGAGCCCACGGCGCTTCAACTCGGCGACGAGCTCGTGGGCGCCCTCGAGCGGAACGCACTCGTCGCGCAGCTTCGCGAACTCCTCCCGCGACGCGTCGCGCAGCGCATCGCCGAGCTCGCGCTCCGCTCGCTCGCCCGCGACCGCCGTGACGATCTGGTCGCCGCCCATGCCGATGTGGCGGTGCACCCGCCACATCGGCACGACGATCTGATGGCGGCGGAACGCGCGGTACCACGCGAAGGCGTGCTGGTAGTTCGCGTCGACGAGCGTACCGTCGAGGTCGAGGAGTACCGCTCTGCTCAGGTGGCAGCCCGCGTCTTCGACCGCTGCTCGGCGTGCTTGCCCTCGCAGAACTCCTCGATCATCTTCTTGTTGAACGCGGGGATGTCGTCCGGCTTGCGGCTCGTGACGAGCCCCTGGTCGACGACGACCTGCTCGTCGACCCAGTTGCCGCCGGCGTTGCGGATGTCCGTCTGCAGCGTCGGCCAAGACGTCACCTTCCGATCGCGCACGACACCCGCCTCGACGAGCACCCACGGCCCGTGGCAGATCGCGGCCACCGGCTTGCCCGCCTCGAAGAAATCGCGCACGAACGAGACAATGTTCTCGTCGCCGCGCAGCTGATCGGGGTTGCCGACGCCGCCGGGGATCATCAGCGCGTCGTAGTCGTCCGCGTCGGCCTCCTCGATCGCCCTGTCGACCTTCAGCTTGTCGGCCGGGTCGAAGTGGTTGAACCCCTGGATCTCGCCGGGCTTCAGCGAGATGAGTGTCGTCTCCGCGCCGGCGTCGTCGAGCGCCTTCCGCGGCTTGACGAGCTCGACCTGCTCGACCATGTCGGCGGCGATGATCGCGACCTTCTTGCCTTTGAGCTTCTGCTCGGCCATTGCGTCCTCCTCGAATCCGTTTCGATTCGAATAGCCGAAGAGGCGCTCTTGAAAACCCGGAGAACCGGCCGCGCTCGATGGGAGCGCGGCCGGTTCTCCAGAGAGTTTCTCAGGTGCAGGTGAAATACATCTTGTCGAAGCTCACAACCGGATGAACCGGGTCGAGCGCGTTGAACGACACGTGCGCCACCTCGTGACCCACCTCGGTGTGCACGACGCCCTGGTCGTCCGTGGCGTAGAGCCTGACACTCGATGTGAACGTGTTGTTCGAGTTGCGTTCGTTCACGTTGAAGTTGCCCCAGACCGTGATGCGGCCCGTGTAGGTCAGGCCTCCAATCTCCCCGACGACGGTGCCCTCCTCGGTGAACGTCCCCCACACCTCGTCACTGTTCGTGAAGTACGTGACGTGGTTGACGGCGTTGCCTGTGATCGTCGGCGTGACGGGCGCGCCGGTGCAGAAGTCGGTGTCGCCCTCCTCCGTCCACGTTCCGTGCTGGTGCTCCGTGATCGTGACCGTCTGCCCGTTCGGCGACGCCGCGAATGCCGACGCGGTCGCCACACAAAGCACCGCGGCGAACGCCGCGGCGAGCGAAATGAATCTCATCCAACCCCTCCTAGTGGTTCGTTTTGTCCGTGCTTCGCGCGGCACGCTACGGAACCAGCAAGGCGGGTTCAATCCATCCCGAGGATGATCTGCGTCGACCGCGAGGATGATCTCGCAAGCGGCGCGACCGCGACGGTGACGCTACGAGGGATGCGCCCGGGAGGATTCGAACCTCCGACCAACGGCTTAGAAGGCCGTCGCTCTGTCCACTGAGCTACGGGCGCGTGCCCGCCAGGGTACTCGCGGGCGGTACTAGCGCCGGACGCCGAAGTCCGTGGTGACGATCGTCACCTCGAGCCCGCGATAGTCGCCCGGGGCCGCCTGCAGATGCACCGCCGAGACGCCGATCTCGCGCCAGCGCGGCGCCAGGATGTTCGCGCGGTGCTCCGGTGAGTTCATCCAGAGCTGCATCGCGTGCGAGGGGTCGACCTGGGGCGACGACCAGAGAAGGTTCTCGCCCACCGACCAGTAGCCGAAGCCCTGTGAGCCGTACCAGCGGTCGATCCGCTTCCAGAAGGCCGTCCCGTCGTGCGAGGAGTGCTCGAAGTAGCCGTCGTTGCCCATCTCCTCCGAGTGCTGCGTCGCAGCTTCCGTCAGCTTCGCGTTGAGCCGCAGAAGGTGCAGCCCGTGCTTCGCGCGGATCGCGTTGAGCTGCTGGAGAACGCCCGATTCGAGCGAGGTGAGCGCGACTTTCGGCGCGTTGGACGCGGGAACGGCCGCAGGCGCGAGGATCGCGCAGACCGCCGCGACGAGGGCGATGGTGACGGTGAGCTTCGCTTTCACATGTCGAGCATCGACCGCAGCCACCACCCCCTCAATGGGCCAAAAGGGGCATCTTCGGACCCGCAGGTCCTACGGTCCCGGCTCCACCACGACGGGGCGCCGCGCCGCGAGTTGATCCCGGACGATCACCTGGATCGAGCCTGCGACCGGGATTGCGGCGAGCGCGCCGAGGATGCCGGCGAGCTCGGCGCCGACGAGCACCGAGATGAGAACTGCGAGCGGCGAGAGCTGCACCGTGCGGCCGTAGATGACCGGCTGGAGGAAGTGGTTCTCGAGCTGCTGGTAGACGATCACGAAGATCGCGAGGACGATCCCGGCCGGCACGGAGTGCAGGAACGCGACGAGGACGACGATCAGCCCGGCCACGGTCGCGCCGGCCAGCGGGATCAGATCGAGCACCGCCACGAGCAGGCCGAGCGCGACCGCGTACGGCACGCCCATGATCAGGAGGACGATCGTCACCGACGCGCCGGCGATGACGCTGATCACGATGTTCCCGGTGACGTAGCCGCCGACCGTCCGGTAGATGTCGTCGCCGACCTTGCGCCAGCGCGCCTGCGAGTGCTCCGGGAAGAGCGAGTA
>JAICTB010000251.1 GCA_025936595.1 Thermoleophilia bacterium
CAAGGACGAGCTGCGTCGCGGCAGCGTCTACATCGCCGCACCCGACTATCACGTGCTGATCGAGGACGGCTCGATCGCGCTCGCCGTCGATGCGCCCGTGCTCTACGCGCGTCCGTCGGTCGACGTCCTTCTCGAGAGCGCGGCAGAGGCATATCTCGACCGTTGCGTCGGCATCGTCCTCACCGGAGCGAACGACGACGGTGCACGCGGCCTCAGGCGCGTCGCCGATCACGGCGGCGTCACGATCGTGCAGGACCCTGCCTCCGCCGTCCGGCCGGAGATGCCGCGCGCTGCGCTCGCCGCGGTGCCGGATGCGCGCGTGGCTCCGGTCGAGGAGATCGCCGCGCTGGTGGTCGAGCTCTGCGGCGTGCGGGTGGCGGCCTAGATGGCGACGCGCGCGTCCCTGCTGCTCGTCGATGACCGCCCGCAGAACCTGCTCGCTCTGGAGGCGATCCTCGAGCCGCTCGGGCACGAGCTCGTCACGGCGACCTCGGGCGAGCAGGTGCTGCGCATCCTGCTCCAGCGCGACGACTTCGCCGTGATCCTCCTCGACGTGCAGATGCCCGACCTGGACGGCTTCGAGGTCGCCGAGGTGATCAAGGAGCGGGACCGCACGCGGACGATTCCCATCATCTTCCTGACGGCGTTGTCGAAGGAGGAACGGCACGTCTTCCGGGGGTACGAGATCGGCGCAGTCGACTACGTGTTCAAGCCGTTCGACCGGGAGATCCTGCGGGCGAAGGTCGGCGTGTTCGTCGAGCTCTGGGAGAAGAACGAGCAGATCCGCGAGCAGGCCGAGCAGCTCGCGGCGCAGGAGCTCGCGGAGCTTCGCCGCACGAGCGCGGAGCGCTACCGGCAGCTCGCCGACGCGATGCCGCAGATCGTCTGGACGTCCAACGCCGACGGCGAGGCGACCTACTTCAACCAGCGCTGGTTCGAGTACACCGGCACCTCGGAGAACACCGCAGACGCGCATTCGTGGACGCTCGTGGTCCATCCGAACGATCTGCCGGCGGCGATCGCCCGGCGTGAGCAGACGCTGGCGGAGGGCTCGGTCTTCGAAGTCGAGTACCGCTTCCGCGCAGCCGACGGCACCTATCGCTGGCACCTCGGCCGTGCGATCCCGATCCGCACCGAGGACGGCTCGATCGACTTCTGGATCGGCACCGCCACCGACATCGACGATCGCAAGCGCATCGAGGAGGCGCAGCGCTTCCTGCTCGACGCGGGCGCCGAGCTCTCGATGTCGCTCGACTGGCGCGCGGGCCTGCAGGCGGTCGCGCGGCTCGCAGTGCAGCAGTTCGCCGACTGGGCCGCCGTGCACCTCGTCGATGGGGACGGGTCGATCTCGTTGCTCGCCGTCGAACACGCAGATCCGGCAAGGAAGGTGTTTGCGCAGGAGCTGCAGGAGCGCTATCCGCCCGACCCGGGCGACGAGCGCGGTGCGGCGGCGGTGATCCGCAGCGGCGAGTCTCAGCTCGTCCCCGACCTGCAGCCCGATGCGTTCCCGGCTTCCGCGCGCGACGAGACCCACGACCGGCTGCTGCGCGAGCTCGGCCTGCAGTCGTTCCTTTGCGTTCCCCTCGTCGCGCGCGGCCTCACCGTCGGCGCGATCTCGTTCATCACCGGCGAGTCCGGGCGCCGCTACGGCGAGACCGACCTGCGCGCCGCGGAAGAGCTCGCCCTGCGCGCGGCTTCGGTCGTCGAGATGTCGCAGCTCTACGACGAGGTCGAGCACCGTGCACGCGCATCCCGTGCGCTCGAGACGATCGCCGACGGCGTCGTGCTGCTCGACAACGACGAGCGCGTGCTCCTCTGGAACAGGGCGGCCGCGGCGATGACCGGGATCGAGGCGGCGGATGTGATCGGCCGGCCGGCGCGCGAGGTGCTGACCGGGTACGACGAGAACGTCGCGGCGGTGGCCGTCAACGGACGGCCGCAGACGGTGCCGGTCGATCTCGGCGATCGCGAACTGTGGCTGTCGTTCTCGGCGGTGCGCTTCGAAGAGGGCACCGTGTACGCGTTCCGCGACCTGACGGAGGAGCGCGTGCTCGAGCAGATGCGCGCCGACTTCGTCGCCACGGTGTCGCACGAGCTGCGTACACCGCTCGCCGCCATCTACGGCGCCGCGCTTACGCTCCGGCGCGAGGATCTCGAGCTGAGCGGGGAGCTGCAAGGACGCCTGCTGGATGTCGTCGCCGAGGAGTCGGACCGGCTCGCGCAGATCGTCAACGACGTTCTGCTCGCGAGCCATCTGGACTCGGGCCAGCTGAAGCTGCGGATCGAGACGGTCGACGCGGCGAAGGTGACGAAGAACGTCGTCGAGGCGGCGCAGGCTCATTTGCCGGACGGGATCACGCTCAGCCTGACGGCGCCGAAGCGGCTGCCTCCTGTCGCCGCCGACGAGCAGCAGCTGCGCCAGGTGCTCGTCAACCTCGTCGAGAACGCCGTCAAGTACTCGCCCGACGGCGGCCCGGTGCAGGTGAGGATCGGCCGCGGCGAGCGCGGCGTGCGCTGGGCGGTCTCCGACGAGGGCCTCGGCATCCCCGCATCGGAGCGGCGGCGGGTCTTCGAGAAGTTCTACCGCCTCGACCCGGACATGATCGGCGGCATCGGCGGCACGGGCCTAGGCCTCTACATCTGCCGCGAGCTCGTCCACCGCCTCGACGGCCGCATCTGGGTCGAGCCGAACAACGGCAAGGGCTCGACCTTCTTCGTCGAGATCCCGAGCGCCGCGTAGAGCCAAAACCGGGGTCTGACCCCTGACTGTCCCCCGCGGCCATGTCCCGCCGCAGGTTCGACGAGGATTCGCCGCCGCCGGGTCTAGATTGTCACGCTCTCGCGCGAGAAGTGTTTCGAAAGACCTGCCTCCGCGGGACAGAACCGGGGTCAGGAGCTCGTCTCACAATGACCAGCCATGTCGCCTGGCCGCGCTGCGCGGCACGAGGCTGTGTCCTCAGTCGCCCCGATAGCTTCGGCTATCGGGGCTCCCTGCGTCCTTGCCTCGCACCACGCAGCGCACCCAGATCAACG
>JAICTB010000038.1 GCA_025936595.1 Thermoleophilia bacterium
CGGTATCGACGGCTGGCAGATGCTGCAGCGCATGCAGGAGCGGCACGGCTCGATCCCGGTGATCATGTTCAGCGGCCAGGTCGACGCGAAATCGGCCGACGAGGCGGAGGAACGCGGCGCGCGCGGCTTCGTGGGGAAGCCGTTCGACCCGCAGCAGCTGATCGAGCGCGCGAAGCAGCTCGTCCCTGCTTAGAGCTCCTTTCACAATGACGGGGCCATGTCGCCTGGATGCGCTGCGCGGCGCGATGCCGCGTCCTCAGTCGTGGCGCGAGGGTTGGGGGTAGGGACACCCAGCGTGCGAGCCACGCCCCCCCCCGCGCCCCCCCCCCCGCGACCAGGCGACATGGCTGGTCATTGTGAGACGAGCTCCAGACCCCGGTCGGTGCGGTTTCGCTTGTTCATGCGCCGCCGTGGATCATTCGCGACGAAATTTTCACACCTCTTCGCATGGTTGAGCCAAAACCGGGGTCAGACCCCGTGATGACCGTCTCCATCATGTCCGCCGAGGACATGTCCTTAACGGTCGGTCGCCTGGAAGAACGTGGCGATCGCGCCCGCCGAGCCCGCGACCACGATCACCGCCCACACCTCGAGCAGCACGTCGACGACGCGGCCGGCTGCCGTCAGTGGGTTCCTGATCTGCGACGACACCGTCAGCAGCTGCACGGTCGTGAAGAAGAGCGCGTCGCCGAAGCCGTGGATGTCGCCCCCGCGCACGTGCCGCTCGAGGAAGTAGATCGCGACTGTCCCGATCGCGTCGACCACCGCCGTCGCGGCGAGCACGACGAGCAGCCTGCTGACGAGACGTCGGTGGCGCTCCTCCCAGGTCCCGAGGCGTCTCAGCTCGTCGGCGATCACGTGCCGATCTTCCCAGGATTGGCGCCACCGGCGCGGGGTACGGTGACCCGCGATGTCCACGCAGGTCTGGCAGCGGCCCTTCGGGGCCGTTCCGTTGAACAAGCGCACCGTGCGATTCCGCGTCTGGGCGCCGTCGGCGGGGCGCGTCGCGGTCCGCGTCGGCGGCAGCGATCACGAGCTCTCGCCGGAGGGCGACGGCGTCTTCGGCGCGGAGGTCGCAGCCTCGACCGGAGACGACTACCTCTACGTTCTCGACGGCCGGCGCGCGCTTCCGGATCCGTGCTCGCGTGCGCAGCCGAACGGCATCCGCGGTCCGTCGCGCGTCGTCGACACGGCGCGCTTCGAGATCGAGCCGGGGCCAGAACTGCCGCTCGAGGAGCTCGTGCTCTACGAGCTCCACGTCGGCACCTTCACGGCCGAAGGCACCTTCGACGCCGTTATCCCGCACCTCGACGGGCTGCGCCGGCTCGGCGTGACCGCGATCGAGCTGATGCCGGTCGCGACCTTCCCCGGCGAGCGGGGTTGGGGCTACGACGGCGTCTACGCGTACGCACCGCATCCGGCGTACGGCGGGCCAGACGGCCTCGCGCGCCTCGTCGCTGCCTCGCACCGGGCCGGGCTCGGTGTCTTGCTGGACGTCGTCTACAACCACATCGGCCCCGGCTCCGAGGCGATCGGCGAATTCGGCCCGTACTTCACCGACCGCCAACACACCTTCTGGGGCGACGCGATCGACTACGAGCAGCGCGGCGTCCGCGAATGGGCGATCGGGAACGCGCTCATGTGGACGCGCGACTACCGGATCGACGGCCTGCGCCTCGACGCCGTGCACGCGATCTACGACGACTCGCCGGTGCACGTCCTGCGCGAGTTGCGTGAGCGCGTGGACGGGCTCGTGACGAGCGAGATGGGCCCAGACGACTTTCGCCCGCTGGAGGAGTGGGGCCATGACGCGATGTGGCTCGACAACCTGCACCACGAACTGCACGTTCTGCTGACCGGCGAACGGGACGGCTATTACGACGAGTTCGGGACGATGGACGGTCTCGTGGCCGAGCTTACGCGGCCCGCGCCGCAGCGCCTGATCGTCGCCGCGCAGAACCACGACCAGGTCGGCAATCGCGCGATCGGTGACCGCCTGCCGCCGGACGCGCACCGCGTAGCCTTCGCGATCGTGCTGTTCTCGCTCTCGACGCCGCTGGTCTTCATGGGCGAGGAGCACGACGAGCGTGCGCCGTTCCTGTTCTTCACAGACCACATCGATCCGTCGATCGCGGACGCGACGCGCGAGGGGCGCAGGCGCGAGTTCGCCGCGTTCTCGTCGTTCTCCGGCGAGGACGTGCCGGACCCGCAGGCGCTCGACACGTTCGAGCGCTCGAAGATCTCGCATCCCGCGCCCGATCCGTTCTACGCGGAGCTGCTGCGCCTTCGTCGTGAGCTGCCGCGCGAGCTCGACGTGTCGGTGGACGGCCGCGTGCTCGAGCTGCGCCGCGGCGACACGACGCTCGTCGCGGACTTCGAGGCGAAGACCGCGGAGCTGCGGAAGTGACCCGTCCGGTCTGGCCTGGCAAGGCGTTCCCGCTCGGCCCGGAATGGGACGGAGACGGCACCAACTTTGCGCTCTTCTCCGAGAACGCCGAGCGTGTCGAGCTTTGCCTCTTCGACGGCGAAGACAACGAGGAGCGTATCGAGCTGCACGAGCGCGCCGCGTTCAACTGGCACTGCTATGTCCCCGGCGTCGGGCCGGGGCAGCGCTACGGCTACCGCGTGCACGGGCCGTACGAGCCGCTGAAGGGACGCCGCTTCAATCCCGCGAAGCTCCTGATCGATCCGTACGCGAAGGCGATTGACGGTGTCGTGCACTGGGACGCTGCGAACGTGCTGCCGTACGTCCCGACCGGCGCGGCGGACGCAGACCTTGCGATCGACGAGACCGACTCGGGGGCGGCGGTGCCGAAGTCGATCGTGGTCGATCCCGGCTTCGACTGGGAGGATGACGACTGGGTGCGGCCGCGCATCCCGTGGCACGAGACGGTGATCTACGAGGTGCACGTGAAGGGCCTGACACAGCGTCGCGCGGAGGTGCGCGAGGACCTGCGCGGCAGCTATGCCGGCCTCGCGAGCGAGGGGGCGATCGACTATCTCCGCTCGCTGGGAGTGACGGCAGTCGAGCTCCTGCCCGTGCATCACATTGCCGACGAGGGATTCCTGCACGACCGCGGGCTGACGAACTACTGGGGCTACTCGACGATCGGCTACTTCGCGCCGCACTCCCTCTACTCGGCGACGGGCGACCAGGTGCGGGAGTTCAAGGGCATGGTCAAGGCGCTTCACCGGGCCGGCATGGAGGTGATCCTCGACGTCGTCTACAACCACACCGCCGAAGGGAACCAGCTCGGCCCGATGCTCAGCTTCCGCGGTGTCGACAACCAGAGCTACTACCGGCTCGTGCCGGACGACCCGCGCTACTACATGGACTACACCGGCACGGGCAACACGCTGAACCCGGTGCACCCGACGGTGCTGCGGCTGATCATGGACTCGCTGCGGTACTTCGTCACCGAGTGCCACGTCGACGGGTTTCGCTTCGATCTCGCGTCCGCGCTCGCACGCGAGTTCTACGAGGTCGACCGGCTCTCCGCGTTCTTCGACATCATCCACCAGGATCCGATCCTGTCTCAGGTGAAGCTGATCGCCGAGCCGTGGGACGTCGGGCCGGGCGGCTACCAGGTCGGCAACTTCCCCATTCTCTGGTCGGAGTGGAACGGGATCTATCGCGACACCATGCGCGACTTCTGGCGCGGCCAGGCGCCGCTCCGCGACTTCGCCTCACGCTTCGGCGGCTCGGCCGATCTCTACCAGCTCGACGGGCGCAGGCCGTTCGCGTCGATCAACTTCATCACGGCGCATGACGGCTTCACCCTGCGCGACCTCGTCTCCTACAACGACAAGCACAATGAGGCGAACGGCGAGTCGAACCAGGACGGCACGGACGACAACCGCTCGTGGAACTGCGGCGCGGAAGGGCCGACGGACGATCCCGCGATCGAGGCGCTGCGTTCGCGCCAGCAGCGCAACTTCATCGCGACGCTCCTCCTCTCGCAGGGCGTGCCGATGCTGCTCGGCGGTGACGAGATCGGCCGCTCGCAGGGCGGCAACAACAACGCGTGGTGCCAGGACAACGAGATCTCGTGGTTCGACTGGGACGATCCCGACGAGGAGCTGCTCGCGTTCACGCGCCGCCTGATCGAGCTGCGGCGAACCCACCCCGTGTTCCGGCGCACGCGGTTCTTCGAAGGAAAGGGCGAGCAGCTGCCGGACGTCTGGTGGATGCGTCCCGACGGCCGGCGCATGACGCGGCGCGACTGGGACAACACCGAGTCGCGCGCGATCGGCGTCTTCCTGAACGGCGACGAGCTGAGGTCGGAGACGCGGCAGGGCGAGGAGGTGCGCGACGACTCGTTCTTGCTGCTGTTCAACGCGCATTTCGAGCCGCTCGCCTTCCGGCTGCCCGCGCGTCGCTTCGGCACGCGCTGGGTGCTGGAGCTCGCCACTGGCGCGTGCGACTGCGATCGCTACGTGCCCGGTGCGGATGTGACCGTCGATGCGCGGTCGCTCGCGCTGTTCCGCCGTGCGTGAGCTCCGCTCCACGTACCGCCTGCAGCTGACGCCCGAGTTCGGGTTCGCGCGGGCGCGCGAGCTCGTGCCGTACCTGCGCGACCTCGGCGTCTCGCACCTCTACCTCTCGCCGTCGCTCCAGGCGCGCGAAGGGTCGCAGCACGGCTACGACGTCGTCGATCCACGACGCATCTCCGACGCGCTCGGCGGCGAGGATGAGTTCCGCCTGCTTGCCGCCGCCGGGCTCGGTGTGATCCTCGACATCGTCCCGAACCACATGGCGGCGGTCGACGAGAACCCGTTCTGGCGCGACGAGCGAGTCCGCGAGCTGTACTTCGACGTTGACCTGCGTACCGGCTTCCACAGGCGCTTCTTCGACGTCGGCGATCTCGGCGGGCTCAAGCAGGAGGACTGGGAGGTGTTCTGGGCGACGCATGCGAAAGTGATCGAGCTCGTCCGCGCCGGCGTCGTCGACGGCGTGCGCGTCGACCATCCGGACGGCCTCGCGAATCCGGCCGAGTACTTCCGCCGGCTGGAGGAAGCGGGCGTCGAGCACATCTGGGCCGAGAAGATCCTCGAGCCCGGAGAGGAGCTGCGCGGCTGGCCGATCGAGGGAACAACCGGCTACGAGTTCCTGAATGACGTGCTCGCGCTCTGCGTGAACCGCGACGCCGAGGAGACGCTGACCTCGTTCTACGAGGACTTCACCGGTGATACGCGCCGCTTCGAGGACATCGTCTCGCTCTCGAAGCTCGAGGTTGCCGTCAACATTTTCGAGCCCGAGCTGCGCCGTCTCTACGAGGAGCTCGAGATCGAGAACCTGCCGCTCGCGCTTGCGTCGTTCCACGTGTACCGCACGTACATCGAGCCGTGGGCGGGGATCGTCGCGGACGAGGATCGCGAGGAGGTCGGCCGCGCGAACGTGAGCGAGGAGCTGCGGCGGATCCTCTTCCTGCAGGAGCCGGGTCAGGAGGACTTCGTGGTGCGCTTCCAGCAGGCGACGGGTCCGGTGATGGCGAAGGGTGTGGAGGACACGGCGTTCTATCGCTTCTTCCGGCTCGCTGCGTTGAACGAGGTGGGCGGCAATCCTGCGCGCTTCGGTCTCACGGTCGACGACTTTCACGAGGCGAATGCGAAGCGCGCTGCGCGCTTCCCGCGACACATGCTGAGCACCTATACGCACGACACGAAGCGCTCGCCGGACGTTCGCGCGCGCATTGCTGCGCTCTCGTGGCATGCCGAGGAATGGTGCGAGCGCGCTCGGGCGTGGCACGACGAGCTCGGCGGCCTCGACGATCCGCGCGAGGAGCTGCTCGTGTACCAGACGCTCCTCGGCGCCGCGCCGATCGCGCGCGACCGGCTGGACGCCTATCTGGAGAAGGCGCTGCGCGAGGGCAAGGTGAACACGAACTGGCTCGCGCCGAACGAGCGGCACGAGCGCGCGGTGCAGGAGTTCGCAGCGCGCGCCGCCGAGGTGATCGGCCGCGACCCGTTCCTCGAGCGCGTCCGCGCGACGGGTCGGCGGCTCGCGCTCACCCAGCTGCTCCTGAAGCTCGCCTCGCCGGGCGTGCCGGACATCTACCGCGGCGACGAGCTCGAGGATCTGTCGCTCGTCGATCCCGACAACCGCCGCCCGGTCGACTGGGACGCGAGGCGGCGGGCGCTTGCCGCGCTGCGGGCCGGAGCCGCTCCGGACGACGCGACCGCCAAGCTCTACGTGACGTGGAAGGCGCTCGCGCTGCGCGCCAAGCACACGGCTGCATTCGAAGGCTCGTACGAGCCGGTCGATCTCGGGGAGGGCGTCTGCGCATTTGCGCGCGGCGGCGAGGTGCTCGTTGCAGCGGCAGTCGCGCCCGAGGCGATCGTGCGGCTACCCGCCGGCCGGCGCGACGTCCTCGGCGTCGAGGGCCTAGCTCTCGGTGTCGCTTGACCAGCGCGTGAAGCGCGGGTCCGTTTCGTCGGCGACATCGCGAGGCTCGGGAGGAATCTGCTCGAGCGCGCGCGCCGGCGCGGCCGCCAGGCGGTCGAGCGCGTCGGCGATGTCCTGCGTGACTCGCTTGAGCGCCGCGCTCAGCCCGGCCCGCAGTCCGAGCAATTGCTCGACCTGCTGCTGCAGCTCACCGACCTGCTTCAGCCCCTCGGTGCGAAGCGCGGCCGAGCGCTGCTCCGCCTCCGCGACGATCTGCTTTGCCTGCGTCGACGCGTCGCGGGCGAGCTGCTCACGCCGCTCGCGCATCTCGTCGAGCGCGGCCGTGAGCTCCTCGTCGCGCTTGCGGAAGGTGTCGATGCGCCGGTGGAGCTCCGTGATCTCGAGCTGCATCGCGTCCGCGCGCGCCTTCGTCGCTTCGAGCTCGTGCCGGGTCTGCTCGTGGGCGAGCGTCGCCCGCGCGGTCGCGAGCTCGACGTCCCCGAGCCGGTAGCCGCGAAACCACGCGCGCCTGAGACCGGAGTCGTCGCTCATGAACGCAGCGTACTACGCAACCGTATTCTCGTCTCGATGCCCGTCGACCTGATGCGTGCAAAGGCAGCCGCGCAGCGTGCCGCGGCGGAGTGGGGTCTCGAGCTAGGCCGACCGTTCCCGCTCGCACGCTATTCGTACGTCGCGTCCGCCGGCGACGACGCGGTGCTCAAGGTCGCGTGGGAAGACGACGACGAGTCGCTGCACGAGCCAGAGGCGCTCGCGCTCTGGGCTGGCGACGGCGCCGTTCGACTGCTCCGCTCGGATCCTGCGACCCGCGCCCTGCTCGAGGAGCGCGCCCTGCCGGGAGACGACATCGCGTCGCTCCCGGAGGAGGAGTCACTCGCGATCGCCGTCCAGATTGCGACGAGGCTCTGGCGTCCGGCGGGCGCGCCGTTCCGCTGGATCGGCGACCACGTCCCGCGCTGGCTCGACGGGGACGAGAGCGAGTTGACGGAGCTCGCGCGTGACCTCTACGCGTCGTTCGAGCCGGGTCGCGCGTGGCTCGTGCACGGCGACTTCCACCACCACAACATCCTTCGCCACGGCGATCGTCACGTCGCGATCGATCCGAAGCCGTATCTCGGAGACAGGGAATACGACGTCCCGTCCTTCCTCTGGAACCCGATCGCGTACGAGATGACGGACCGCGCGCAGACGGAGCGGCGGATCGCGGCCTTCGTCGACGCCGGCCTGGACGAGCACCGGATCCGTGCGTGGACCGCGATTCGCGGTGCGTATCTCGGTGCCACCGCAGAGGAGGCGGCGCTGATCAGGAGCTGGTTCTGAGAGCTTCTACAGGAGGAGCTTCACCCAGGCCGGCTTGCACTCGCACTTCAGGTGCGAGTCGCCGCAGCCGCGGCAGCGCCACTGGGTGAGGAGGATCCAGCGCAGGTGGGCGAGCTCGATCGCAAACGCGACACAGAAAGCGGGGAGGAGCTCGGGGTGCCGCATCTTCCAACAGCATCGACGTGATCGGGCGCAGCCGCAATGGGCCGGGCGGCCCATCCTGGCGGGCGGATGGCCTAGAAGCTTCCAGTACCCTCCGGCGCGTGGCCAAGGTGGAACACGAAGAGCCTGCACTCGAGTGGGATACGCCGCTCTACCGGCAGGCGCTGACCCAGCTCGACCACGCGCTCGAGCTCGCAGCGGTTCCCGACTTCGTCTCCAACCGACTGCGCAGCCCTGAGCGGGCGCTGATCCTGACCTTGCCCGTGAAGCTCGACGATGGCAGCTACGTCACCTTTCCCGCGTATCGCGTGCAGCATTCGTCGGTGCTCGGGCCGACGAAGGGCGGTATCCGCTACGACATGGCGGTCGACCTCGGCGAGTGCGCGGCGCTCGCGATGTGGATGACCTGGAAGTGCGCGCTCCTGCGCCTGCCCTATGGCGGCGCGAAGGGCGGCGTTCGCTGCAACGCGCGCGAGCTCTCGATGAACGAGCTCGCCCGCATCACGCGCCGCTTCACGGCGGAGCTCGCGCCGTTCATCGGGCCGCAGCTCGACATTCCCGCTCCCGACATGGCGACGAACGAGCAAACGATGGCGTGGATGATGGACACGTACTCGATGCAGAAGGGCTACGCGGTGCCGGAGATCGTCACCGGCAAGCCGATCTCGATCGGCGGCTCGGTCTTCCGGCACGAGGCGACGGGCGCCGGGGTCGTGATGGTGATCGAGCGCGCGTGCCGCCGTCTCGACTGGGAGCTCGGAGAGAAGCGGTGCGCCGTGCAGGGCTTCGGCAACGTGGGCGGCATCGCCGCGACCGAGCTACACGCGAAGGGCGCGCGTGTCGTCGCCGTGTCCGACATCTCGGGCGGCGTCTACGCCGGTGACGGCCTCGACATCCCGGCGCTGCACTCCTACGTGGCCGCGAACGGCTCACTCGAAGGCTACGAGGAGGGCGTCGAGCGCATCACGAACGAGGTACTGCTCGAGCTCGACTGCGACATCCTGGTGCTCGCCGCCCGCGAGGACCAGGTGACCGGCGCGAACGCCGGCAGCCTTCGCTGCAAGCTCGTCGTCGAGGGCGCGAACGGGCCGACCTCGAACGAGGGCGACAGGATCCTCGGCGAGCGCGGGATCCGGGTGCTGCCGGACATCCTCACGAACGCCGGCGGCGTCACCGTCTCGTACTTCGAGTGGGTGCAGGATCTCGGCCGCCTCTTCTGGGACCGCGACGAGATCCGCCGCCGGCTCGCCGACAAGATGTCGGACGCGTTCGACCGCGTCTGGAACGTCTCTGATGAGCGCGGGATCTCGCTCCGCGACGCGGCGCTCGTCGCGGCGATCCACGAGGTCTCCGGGGCGCTCGAGGCGCGGGGGGTCTATCCGTGAGCGAACAGCTTGTCCGCGACGCGATGGTCCCTGAGCCGTTCGCGCTGGACGCGGGCGCAAGCGCGCAGGAAGCAGGCGAGGCGCTGTCGCGCGACGAGGTGCGCGCAGTGTTCGTGTGCGACAACGGCGTACTCGCCGGCGTCGTCACCCGCAAGACGCTCGTGCACGAAGTCGTCGCGCGGGGACGCGACCCGAAGTCCACGAAGCTCGGGGAGATCGCCGAGCCGCCGAACGCGACGCTCGAGTCGTCGGCCGTGCTCGCCGACGCGTTCGCGTTCCTCGAAGAGCAGGATTACGAGCGCGTGCCGGTGGTGGAGGGCGGCAAGCTCGTCGGGGTGCTCTCGCGCTCGGCCGTGCAGCGGCGGCTCGCCGAAGACGAGCCGCCGGCCGTCGTCGAAAGCTAGGCCGCAGCGAGGGCGGGCGCCGCTTCCGCGAGCAGCAGGTCGAGCCCTTCACGGAGCGACTCCCGCACGTCGTCTGGGACGACCGCGGATGCATGTCCGACCGAGAGCTCGACGTCGGTGACGCGGGCACCCATCGCGCCGAGCACCTTTCGCAGCTCCGCTGCGGCCCAGACGCCGCCGAACGCTCCGGCGCTCGACGAGATCACCGCGACCGGCTTGTTGCGGAACACGTTCGTCGCAAGCGGGCGCGACGCCCAGTCGAGCGCGTTCTTGAGCGCGCCCGGAATGGACGAGTTGTACTCCGGGGTGGCGATGAAGACCGCGTCGACGCCCCGGACGAGCTCCCGCAGCGCCGTCACGGGGGCCGGCGCGTCGAGGCCGTCGTCGTCCTCGTCGTACGGCGGAATCGCCTTCAGGCCGTCCCACAACACGACCTCGACGCCCTCCGGCGCCTCCTCGCGCAGCGCGCGGAGGAGGGCCGTCGAGTTGGAGCCGCTGCGGAGCGAGCCGCTGATCGCGAGGACGCGCATTCCTATGCCTCCTCGGCCACCAGGGTCAGCTCGGCCTTCAGCGTGACGTCGTTCGAGAGTGCCGGCTCGCCGTTCGGGAGCGGCATGTTCCAGTTCATGTCGAAGCGCGTGCGGTCGATCGTCGTCTGCAGCTTCAGGCCGACGCGTGTCGCGCCGAAGTGGTCGACGGCGGGGCCGACGATCGTGCCCTCGAGGACGACCGGCTGCGTGATGCCCTTGATCGTGATCTCGCCGTCGACCTTCGCGGCGTCGCCGTCGCGCGACAGCTCACCGGAGAAGCGCACGACCGGGTGGCGCTCTGCGTCGAAGAACTCGGGGGAGAGCAGGTGCGCGCGGAGGTTCTCCTCCTTCAGCTGGATGCTTTCGATGCGGGCCGAGCCGGCGAGCGTGCCGTCGGCGAGCGCCGCATCGAAGTCGTCGACGGTGCCGCCGAAGGTCGCGACGGCGTACGGGACCTCGAAGGCGACGCTCGAGTGAACGGTGTCGGCCTTCCACGTGCCTGCCGGTACCTCGGTCTGGCTCTGGGTGATGGTGCTCATTGCGGTTCCTTCTCCTCTACTCGGAAACTTGATTGCGCAAGCATCGTAGCAGAAGAATTTGCGTCCGCAAGTATTAGCAGCACGTGTAGGCGCCGGGCGGGGCATCGCCCTCGGCAGGCTCCGGCAGCGCGGCAGCCTCGAGCGCCGCACCGTTCAGAAGATCGCGGTCCGAGGCCTCGATGCGGTCGAGTCCGAAATGGCGCAGCGTCTCGCGGAGCACGAGGACGCCGCCCGCGAGCACCTCGCTGCGGTCGGGCTCGAGCAGCCGCGCCCGCCGTTCGGCGTCCGTCGACGTGCGGAGCCACACGAGGACCTCTTCGATCGCACTGGCAGTTGCACTGCGCCCGTCACCCATCGCCGCCACCTCCGCGGTCGTCCCGTCGACGCCGAGCGCACGGTGAACGTCGAGATCGGGCAGGACCGCCCGGATCGCGGCCGCGGCCGCGTCCCAGTCCTCGCCGAAGCGCTCGGTGAGGCGGACGGAGCCGACGTCCATGCTCGTCCGGAAGCCGTCGGTGATCAGCTCCGTCGAGCCGCCGCCGACGTCGACGATCAGCGTCCCGGGCTCGAGGGGCTCGACGCCGCGCAGGGTCATCGCGGCTTCCTCGTCGCCGCTCAGGAGCCGGGTCGAGAACCCGTAGGACCATTCGACCTCGCCGAGGAACGCCTCGCCGTTCTCCGCATCGCGGACGGCGCTCGTGGCGACGGCGAGCGTGCGTTCGGCGCCGAGCTGCTCGAGCTCGCGGCGATATTCGGTGAGCGCGTTGCGCACGCGGGCGATCGGAACGGGCAGTAGCCGCCGCCGCGCGTCGACGCCCTCGCCGAGGCGCGTGATTCGCGTTCTGCGCAGCACCTCGTCGACGCGGCCGTCCTCGACGTCGGCGACGAGCATGCGGGTTGCGTTCGTGCCCAGGTCTATCGCGGCGACGCGCATCACTTGCGCGGCACGACTCCGCGGAAGGCGGAGAGAGTGGTGCGCGCGTCCCGAGCGGCGGCGCCGAGGACTGCGAGCCGCTCGAGCGATGCGTGCAGGCGCGCGGTTGCGGCGTCGAGGCGCGCCGAGCCGGTGCCGAGCCCGAGTGCGTGCTCCTCGGCGACGGCCGCGGTCGCCACTACGGCGTCGGCGGCCTCGTGAATCGTGCGCGAGAACGAGCGGAACGTGCGCCACACTCGCAGCCCGCGTACGACGAGATGCGCCGCCGAAGCGAGGAAGACGACGACGAGGAACGCGAGGCTGAACCAGACGATCGCTTCCATTTCGCCATCGTAACGGCGCCTCGTAGAATCGTTCGCGATGACGAGGGTGAGGAGCGCCGTCACCCGCTACTACGGCGTCGCGCAGATTGCGATCGTGGTTGCGGGGATCGAGGTGTACGAGTTGCTGCGGCATACGATGACCCCGAACTGGGCCGTCGCGGAGCGCCACGCCCAGGACGTGCTGAGCGTCGAGCGGTTCGCGCACATCGAATGGGAGGAGCCGCTCCAGCAGACGTTCCTTCGGGTGCCCGAGCTCGTCCGTGCGATGAACGTCTTCTACTTCGTCGGCCATTTCGTCCTCACGAGCATCTTCTTCTTCTGGCTGTACCACGCGAACCGGGGCGGGTTCCGCCGCTTCCGTAACGGCTTTCTGCTGGCCACGTTCATCGCGCTCGTCGTCCACTGGCAGTTCCCGACCGCGCCGCCGCGGCTCGCCGGAGTCGGGCTCGAGGACACGCTGCGCCAGCTCTCGAACATCGACATCGGCTCGCCGACGTCGTCCTCGTTCTCCAACCCCGTGGCCGCCGTGCCGTCGCTGCATGCCGGCTGGGCGGTCGGCGTGGGGGTCGGCCTCGTCCTCTATGCGCGTCCTCTTTTCTGGCGCGCTGTCGGCGTCCTCTACCCGCTCGCGGTGGTCGTGACGATCATCGTCACCGGCAACCATTTCATCTTCGACGCGATCGCCGGCGTCGCCGTGATGGCGCTCGGTTTCTGGCTTGCAGAGGCTCTTTCTGCGCGGAGCGGTGCTACACTTTCACCCGCGTCGCGGGGTGGAGCAGTCAGGTAGCTCGCCGGGCTCATAACCCGGAGGTCGCAGGTTCAAATCCTGCCCCCGCTACTC
>JAICTB010000003.1 GCA_025936595.1 Thermoleophilia bacterium
ACTAGTTGGCGGAGGTGGACGTCCCAGAGGCGCAAGGAGCCGTCGCCGCCCACCGCCACGAGTGAAGTGTCGTCGGGCGAGAAGTCGAGTCCGGTGACGGCGCCGCCGTTCCCGCGCAAGGTGAGACCGGCGCGCTGCCAACCGGCGACGTCGTAGAGCGTGACGACACCGGAGCTGTCACCGGCGGCCGGCAGCTTCCGGTCATGAGAGAACGCGACCGCAAAGACGCCGTCCGCGCCTGGGACGAGCTTCGCCACCTGCATTCGGTGACGCACGTCCCAGATCGTGACCGAGCCGGTAAGGCTTGCCGCCGCGAGGAGCCTCGCGTGAGCAGCCCTTCCCGCCTCGTTGCGGCCCCATCCGTGCCGTGTGCGACTTCGCGTGCGGAAACCTGCGCGTTCTTGCCGAGGCGTCAGAGCCCGAGGGCGACCGCGGGTAGCGGCACGGGCGCCGGTCGTTCCCAGGAGTAGGCGACCTCGGCGAGCCGCGGCGGCCCGGCGATCAGCTCATGCCAGGCTGACGCCGCCGCCCAGAGGTCGATGTCCCCGAGCAGCGTCTCGAGCCCATGCTCGTCGGCCGTCTCGAAGATGAAGATCGCCTCCGCCGGCGTCAGCAGCAACTGGTGCCGGGTCAGCGCCGTTTCGCTCGGATCAAACGGCGGTCCTTGGGCGGCAAGCTCGCGGACACGCTCGAGCGCGCCTTCCTTCAACGGCACGATCACGGTCGCCCGCCGCGGCGCAGCCAGGCTCAGCTCGGAGAGGCGATCGACGAGCTCGTGGAGGATGCCGGCCTCCAAGACCGTGCTGGTCAGGTGATAGACGCCCTGCGACCGCTCGATGACCAAGGAACGGCGACCGTCGACGCGCTCGTCTGCGTCATGTCCGATGCGCAGACCGCGCAGCTCCTCGTAACGGATCTGCCGGTCGACCGCGCCGGTGCTGTTGGCGCCGTCGCCGACGAGGTGTAGCGCGCGCGGCCCGAGCTCGAGGCGGCCGACATAAGCCTGACCGTCAGGCTCGCGCCACTTGATCGCGTAGCTCGTCTTCATGTTCTGAGGATAGATCGCCTTTGACCATCCACCCGTCGTGGCCGCTACCGATTCGATTGCGGTAAGTCCGCAGTCGCGCTCGCGCAGAGCCCGCGACGCGAGCTCTGCGCCACCGACGGCTCAGCTGGCAAGCGCAGCTTCGGCGGCCAGTCCGCGGACGACCAGATGGCCGTAGTCCGTCAGCGCCAGGGGCGTTGGTCGAGCCAGTGCCGTTCGTCGCGGAGCGTCTGGCGCCGCTGATGTATCTCCGCCGCCGGCAGCAGGCCGGCGAGCTCGATCGCCGCGAGCGCGCGGTCGGACGCGTCGAGCACCGAGGGCCAGCGGGCGATCAGCTGGTCGAGATCGACAGGCCGCTGTAACTCGGGCGTCGAGACCGCGCCGCGGTAACCCGCTTGGGGTTGCGGCCGACTCCGCTCGCGCCGCCTGGCACCACCGCGCGGCGCCGCGACGACGGTCATCTAGCCTCCCGCCTCCTGCTTCTCGTTGAGTCCGCGCGGGCGGCCGCGAGCTCAAGGTCGTGACGGAGCTCGAGCGGGTGCTCGGCGACCCGGCAGACCGCTGCTTGGAGCGTGCAAAGACCCATGGGCTCCGCCTTCTGTGCTCTCCTTCCTTATGGAGCTCTGCAGAAAGGATGCGCCTCGGACCGAGGCCCGCCATCAGGGCGAAATGCCCCTCGTGCTGCGGGCCGCTACGGATAATGGCCCGGTGATGAGGTCGTGATCGAGCAAGACCACCGCCTGCGGGCGCTGGTCGGTGCCGGCATCGCCCTCGGCTCAGCGCGGACCCTCGACGAGCTGTTGCAGCGCTTGGTCGAGGCGGCCGCCGCATTGACCGGATCCCGCTACGCCGCGCTTGGCGTAATCGACGGCGAGGGCCGGGCCCTCGAGCGCTTCATCACCACCGGCGTCGACGCCGACGTGCGCCGGGCGATCGGCGACCCGCCGCACGGCCGAGGCATCCTCGGCGTCCTGATCCATAACGCCGAGACGTTGC
Organism: Thermoleophilia bacterium; assembly: GCA_025936595.1. Lineage (GTDB taxonomy): Bacteria > Actinomycetota > Thermoleophilia > Gaiellales > Gaiellaceae > PALSA-600. The sequence continues at coordinate 2,042 of JAICTB010000003.1, forward strand.
GTCTGCACGACATCAGCGACGACCCGCGCTCGGCCGGCTTCCCGCCGAACCACCCACCGATGTACTCCTTCCTCGGCGTGCCGGTGATGCTCCGCGACGTCGCGTACGGCAACCTCTATCTGACCGAGAAGGCCGACGGCGCCGACTTCGACGAAGAGGACGAGGAGATCGTCAGCCTGCTGGCGGCGCAGGCGGCGGTGGCGATCGAGAATGCCCGCCTCTACGAGTCGGCGACGCGCTGGTCGTCGCAGCTCGAGGCCCTGAACGAGGTCGGCCTGGCGCTGGCCTCGGAGATCGAGCTGCCGCGGCTATTGGCGCTCATCACCAAGCATCTGCGCACACTGATCGATGCGCGACTGGTCGCGATAGCCCTACCCCGCGCCGACGGCATCCTCGTCATCGAGGCTGCCGACGGCGACAGCGCTGGAGAGATAATTGGCCTCGAGCTCGAGCGCGCCGGCTCCAAGAGCGGCCGCGTCCTCGAGCGACGGCGAGGCGAGCTGGTCGACGACCTGCGCTCGGACCCCGAGGTCGACTACCACGTCGCCCGCCCGCTGGCCGCGACGACCGGCCTCTACGCCCCGCTTATCGCCCGCGATCGGGTGATCGGCGTCCTGATCGCCCACGACAAGGTCGGGGCCGACCCGCGCTTCTCCCCGGACGACCTGCGACTCGCCGAGCAGTTCGCCGTTCGTGCCGCCGTCGCCGTCGACCAGTCGGCCCGCGTCGCCCGCGAGGCACTGCGCCGCGTGGTCGAGACGCAGGAGCTCGAGCGGCGTCGACTGGCGCGCGAGCTCCACGACCAGACCGGGCAAGAGCTGACCTCGGTCATCCTGGGCCTGAAGGCTGTGGAAGAGGCGGAAGATGCCGACAGTCGCGCGACCGCGCTCGCGCAGGTGCGCACCCAGGTGGTCGAGACCCTGCACGACGTCCGCCGTCTGGCGGTCGAGCTGCGGCCGAAGGCGCTTGACGACTTCGGTCTGGTCGCCGCCAGCGAGCGGCTTGCGCAGACCTTCGCCGAGCAGACCGGCGTCAAGATCGACTTCCTCGCCCAGCTCGGTGACGAGCGGCTGGCGGGCGAGATCGAGACCGCCCTCTACCGCATGATCCAGGAGGCGCTGACCAACATCGTCAAGCACGCGCACGCTGCAACCGTCAGCATCGTCCTCGCCCGCTCAGGCGGGTCTATTAGCGCGATCGTCGAGGACGACGGCCAGGGTTTCGACACCTCGGCCCGGCCCGAGGGCATGGGGCTTGACGGCATGCGCGAGCGCCTAGCCCTGGTCGGGGGCAAGCTAAAAATCGAGTCTCGACCGGGCGGCGGGACGACACTCTTCGCAGAGGTGCCCCTGCCATGAGCGAGCCGGCCAGCGAAGCGAGCGCCAACGACCGCGCGGTCATCCGCACGCTGATCGTCGACGACCACGCCGTCGTCCGCAGCGGCCTGCGCAAGGTCCTCGAAGCCGAGCCCGACATCGAGGTCGTCGGCGAGGCCGGCGACGCCCGCAACGCGGTTTTTGAGACACGAGCCAAGAAGCCCGACGTGATCCTGATGGACGTCGTCATGCCGGGCAAGAGCGGTATCGAAGCCATCCCCGACGTCCTTCACGAGGCCCCCGAGGCCAAGATACTCATCCTGTCGATGCAGGACGACGCCCGCTACGTGCGGGAGGCCTTCGAGGCCGGCGCCTCCGGCTACGTGCTCAAGGAGGCCGCCGACACCGAGGTCGTCGCCGCCGTCCGCGAGGTGGCCGCCGGCGGCCGCTACGTCCACCCCACCCTCGGCGCCCGCCTCGTCGTCGCCGACGCCGAGGAGCGCAAGCGCGCCGCCGAGGACCCCCTCTCGGACCGCGAGCGCGGCGTCTTGCGCCTCTTGGCCCTCGGCCACACCAACCAAGAGATAGCCGACCAGCTCTACATCTCGGTCCGCACCGCGGAGACTCACCGCGCCCACATCATGCTGAAGCTGCGCCTGACGACCCGCGCGGAACTCGTGCGCTACGCCCTCGCCCAAGGGCTGTTGAACGAGTCGGATCAGTAGCGGCTTGAGCCCAGCGCTAACGACGTCCGCCCGGTCTGAGCGCACCTCATCTAGTGGGACATCGTGCCCTTGACATTGCCGACATTGAGGAGGCCGACCTGGCCCTGGTCGACTGCAGCGAACGCGTGCGACACGAACGGGTACAAGCCCGGCTGGTCGATCTTGACGTCGAACACGCCGCCGCCACCCGCGGGCACGGTGACTGTCTGCACGTCGTGCAGCGCGTCGGCGGGCTTCATGTCGCCGAAGACGTAGGCCGTGTTCAGGATCGTCCCCACGATGTGGAAGTCGGTGTCGAGCGAGGGACCCGCATCGACGACCCAGAAGCGGACCAGGTCGCCCGGGCTCGCCGTCAGGGGATGCTTCACGTACTGACCGGCGTAGCCGTTGAAGGTCATCCAATCCGGCTGCCGGGCGTGCGCCTTCGCCATGTTGAACTGCGCCGGCTTCTGGAGCCCGTCCGAGTCGAGGTACCACTCGCTCGCAACGAGGACGTAGTTCTCGTCGGCCCTCGGCAGCACACCCGGCTTCGGCTCCACAACGATTGCGCCGTACATGCCGTTGGCAATGTGCATCAGCACCGGCTTCGTGCCGCAGTGGTACATGAAGACACCCGGATCATTGGCCCGGAACGTGTACGAGACCGACTTGCCCGGGAAGACATCGCCGAACGCCTTGTCGGGTGCGATGCGAGCGGCGTGGAAGTCGACCGAGTGCGGGATGGCGCCGTTGTTGGTCAAGGTGATCTTCACCAGCTGGCCCTGGCGGACGTGAATGATCGGGCCGGGCGCGCCTCCGGCCCAGGCCCAGGCGGCGTACTTGATGCCGGGCGCGATCTGGATGTTGAGGTCCGTCAGCACCAGGTGCACGTCGACAACCGGCCCTGCCGGCGCGGCCGGCAGCGTCGCCGGGTAGGCCTTGTGCGCGGCAGCCAGCGAGTCGGCGTTGGCGGGCGCGGCTCCGGCGTAGCTCGTCAATGAGCCGAGGTTCGTCGAGCTCATGTCCATGCCGCCCATCGAGGAGGCGGGCGCGCTCGCGGCGGCATGTGCCGCATGATCGCGCAGGTTGCGGGCGTCGAGCCACATCATCAGCGCGACGAAGCCGAGGACGGCGACGAGGAGACCGAGCAACAGCGAGACGACACCGACCAGCGCGTCCTTGTAGCTGACTGAACTGAGGTTCCTCGCGGTATAGGACGAGCCACTCATCGTTGCGATCTCCTTTGTTGAAGTCTCAGTCGAAGGTAGGACGCGGCACGCGCCTCTCCCTCCACGAACACCCGCATCGCGACACCGGCATGACCGCAGACTTCATTGCGGGTTTCCCGCAACGACCGAGGGCGGCTTGCGCCGCCCTCGTCGGGGGAGGAACGCGGTAGCTGCCTGCCTTCCTTCCGATGATTGGAGGCATCACGAGGAGGGCGGCGACCGCCGCCCTCCCGATTGCCGTGATGGATCAGGCCGTGATCGGCCTCGTCTGCGTGCGACGCGCGAAGGCGAGACGGCTAGTCCCGCGCAGCGCCCCGCCGACCGCCAGCACCAGGAAGCCGATGCCGGAAAGCAGTAGGGCGACGCCCACAACGATGCCGAAGATCGCCAGCTGCTCGGCCATGTAGGACGTGTTGAGCGCGGTGGTCAGCGCCGTCTCGGTCACCCAGATGTTGCGGGCGCCGTTCTGCAACGGCTGCTTGGTCTTCAGGTCAGTGACGGCGTACTGCGTGTTGTCGGTGCCGCCACCGGGCATCAGCTGTGACTTCGGCGTGTCGGGCTTGGCGGTGTAGATGCCCATCTGTGAGTACGTGTACCCGCCGGTGGCCTCGAGCGCGTGGATGCGCATGTAGCTGGCGAAGGCGCGAGCGCGGTCGCCGGTATTGATCGGCTTGCCAGCGACGTCAACCGTCGGCAGCTTGATGCTGGCCGGTAGGCCGGCCTTCTGGGCCTCGGCCTTGATCGCTGCCGGCGTCATGTCGGGCGTGCCGACGATCTGCTCTTGCTGAAGACTTGTGTGAACGGTCGAGCGGCCGTTGACGCCGAGGACGATCGCCGCGACGCCGAAGGCGACGAGGACGATGCCGGCTGCGATGCCGCCCCACTCGAGAAACTTGCGCATTTCGGTTCCTCCTCCTGATCGGTCTTGCTTCCTGATCCGAAGGTAGGACGGCAACGTCCTCTCACCATCGGGCTTCGTTCACAGACTCATTGCGGCTTTCCCGCACGCCGGCTGCGGTCGAGTGGCGGCCGAGGTCGCACGCGCACGCAAAGCGCGAATAAGTCCGACCACTCATGACACGCAGAAACCGTGCGGCTGCGCTCGAGCCCGCGTAGATCGACTCCTCCTCACATTCATGGTAAGGAGGGGTCGACGGTTCGAGTCCGTCAGATGGGCTTCGAGAAGTCGCTGCCGATCGACCGCTGAACCTGGGGTCGAGTCGTGCGAGGCTGCGCCGCCGAACGACTCGACCCGCTTGTTCGGTCTCAGGCGACCTGGCTCTCGAGGTGCGCCGCCTCCGCCGCTGCCGACGCGGGTGCGACGAGCCGGCGGACGACCGCCGCCAAGGCGACGAAGAGCAGTGCAAACGCGACGATGACAAGCGGCTTCGTGCCGGTGGCGAAGCCGGCCCCCTCGCCGAAGGCGCCGATCGCGATCGCCGCCGCCGTCCAGCGCGGAGCGCCGGCGCGCGCCGCCGCGATCCCGAGCAGCGCGAGGCCGAGGTCGCCGAGGAGCGCGAACGGCTCGACCGTCTTGACGCCGGTGCTCGAGAGGATGTGGTCGATCGTCGCGGTCGCCTGCGCGGCGCCGAGTCCGGACGCGACTCCGGCGACCGCGGCGTGGACGCCGTCGTCGTAGACGACCGGGAGCGACCCGAGCACCGCCAGCACCCCGCCGGCGATCGCGAGCCCGCGTGCGCGCGGCGCGAGCGCGACAGCGAGCCAGGCGACGCCCGCGATCAGGAGCACGATCGAGACACCCTGCAGGACCGAACCGGCGACCATCGCGCCGTGGTGGGCGTTGAAGGCGGTCACTTGGTCGGCGGCGTCGTCGGAGAAGGTCGTGGTGATGAGCGCGGCCACGATCACGAGGAGCGGCGCCGCGAGGAGCGCGGCTGCGCCGGCGAGGCTGGACCTGGACATGCGTTCGTTCTCCTTTCGCTGGGTTCCAGCCCCAGGCTCGCCGCGCGCGGGTCGGCTCACAAGCCGGACGGCCTCCGACCTGGTTCGGGTTTTCCTCCATCGCGGCGGAGGAGGTCCGGCTTGACGGTTCGCCTTCGGGTGTCGAACATCGGTGCACGATGGAGAGGAGTCGCCGAACACGGGCGCTCGTCGCCCTGTCGCTCGCCGCGCTCGTGCCGCTGCTCGGCGGCGACGCCGTGCTGCAGCTGCTCGGCGGTGGCATTCGCGGCCAGGCGCTCAGCCCGGCGGTGCTCGCGCTCGTTCTCGGGCTCCTCGGCTCGCTGATCGTCGCCAGGCGCCCGCAGGTGCGGCTCGGCCCGCTGCTACTCCTGAACGCGCTCGGCTTCGGGCTCGGCTCGTTCGCGTCCGGCGCGCTTGACTACGGCTCGCGGCACCCGCTCCCGCGGGCAGCGGCGGAGGTCGCCTTCGCGGTCGTCTGGCTGACGGTCGGACTCGTCGCCGCGTGGGTGCTCTTCGTCCTGTGGTTCCCGGACGGCGCGTTCACGGGACGCGGCTGGCGGAGCTTCTCGGTCTTTGCAGCCGTCCTCTCGGCCGCGGTCGCGGTCATGGGATGGCTCGCCGGCCCGGCAGACCGCGCCTGGGGCTTCTACGGCGGCACCGACGTGCCCGCCGGCGCGGCCGGTCCGTTCGCCGGCACGCTGCCGTGGCTCGCGGGCGCAAGCTCGGCCCTGCTCGTGCTGCCGCTCGTCGCGCTCGCGTCGCTTGTGCAGCGCTACCGCAACGGCACGCCGGTCCTGCGGCAACAGGTGCGCTGGCTCCTGGTCGGCATGAGCGCCGAGATCGCGTGCCAGATCGTCGGCGCCGTGGTCGAGCCGCACGGCGCCGGGCTGCACGACCTCGGGGTCGCGCTGAGCGTGGGCTCGCAGCCGCTGCCGATGCTCGGCGCCACCGTCGCGATCCTCCGGTATCGCCTGTGGGAGATCGACGTCGTCGTCTCGCGGGCGCTCGCGTACGGCGCGCTCTGGGCAGGCCTCTCGGCGCTGCTCGTCGTGCCGGCGCTCGCGGCTGGGCTCCTCGTCGGCGGCCGCGGCGCGCTCGCCGCAGTCGGGATCGCGCTACTCCTGACCGTCGCCTTCCAGCCGGCCCGAGTGCGGCTCGAAGCACTCGCCGAGCGGCTGGTCCACCCGCAGCGCGCCCGGCCGCGGGCGCTCCTCGCCGGCTTCTGGGAGACGCTGCGAACGAGCGGGCTCGACGAGGTGGGCACGCTGCTCGCGGACGCCACTCGCAGGGGCCTCGACGTCGAGTGGGCGGCGGTCTGGCTCCATTCCGGCGGGGTTCTGAGCCCGCTCGCGGCAGTCGGCCCGCCCGTCGCCGTCTCGTCCGAGACTGCCGCCGTCCTTTGCCGGTACCCCGGGCTCGTGCTCGAGACGGCCCCGCCGGAGGAGCTCGAGCCGCTCTGGCCGACTCCGCCCGGGGCCGTCGTGCCGCTCGTCGCCGGCAACGAGCTCGTCGGAGTGCTCGCGTGCGGCCCCCGCCGCGGCGACACGCTTGGCACCGGTGATTTCGAGCTGCTCGAGCTGCTCGCGCGCGGCTCCGCGATGCGGCTACGGAACCTTCGGCTCGAGTTGCAGCTGCGCGATCGACTCGTCGAGATCGAAGCGCAGGCAGACGAGCTGCGGCGCTCGCGCCAGCGTCTCGCCGCTGTGCAGGACGAGGAACGCCGACGGATCGAGCGCGACCTCCACGATGGCGTCCAGCAGCAGCTCGTGTCGCTTGCCGTCCGGTTGCGGCGTCTCGCAGACGGGCGGGAGCCGCTGCTCGCCGACCTCGCCGCCGAGGCCGAGCAGTCGGTCTTCGCGCTCCAGGAGCTCGCGCGCGGCATCTTCCCGACGGTGCTCGCCGACCAGGGGCTGACGGCCGCGCTTCGCACGCAGGCCGTGCGGATGCCGCTCGCCGTGCACGTCGAGGCCGACGACGCGGTCGCCGGGCGCCGGCTCGATCGAGAGCTCGAGGCGGCGCTGTACTTCGTCGGCCTCGAGGCGCTGACGAACGTGCAGAAGCATGCGCCGGGCGCCTCGGTTTCGGTCCGGCTCGAGCGGGATGAGCAGCGGGTCCTGCTCGAGGTAACCGACGACGGTGCCGGCTTTGCTGCCCGGAGTCGCACCGGCACAGGCCTCCAGAACATGGCCGACCGGGTCGCAGCCGTGGGCGGCACGCTCACGATCGACAGCGGGCGCGGAGGCACGCGTATCCGCGCGGCCGTGGCCGCGCGCGCCGAGCTTCAGGCCGCGGAGGCCGACTCGCGCAGGTAGATGAGGACCGCCGCCACCCGCCTGTTCAGCTCCGGCTCCTGGCGCAGACGGAGCTTCGTGAACACGGTCGCGATGCGCTTCTCGACCGTGCCCAGCGAGACGAAGAGCGCCGACGCGACCGCCTGGTTGCTCCTGCCTTCGGCCATCAGACGCAGCACGTCCAGCTCTGCCGGCGTCAGCTCGGCGAGCGGCGACCCCGGCTTGCGCGAGCGACGCGCCAGCAGCGTCTCGACGATCCGCGGGTCGAGGACTGAGCCGCCGGCTGCAACCTCGCGGATCGCGCGCACAACCTGGTCGAGGTCGCCGACCCGGATCTTGTGCAGGTAGCCGTACCCTGCAACTCCTCGCTCGAGCAGCGCCCAGACATACTCCTCGTCGTCGTGCTGCGTCAGCATCACGATCCCGGTTTCCGGCCGCGCCGCCTTGATCGCGTGCGCCGCCTCGATTCCCTCCATCGTGTGCGTCGGCGGCATCTTCACGTCCATCAGGATCACGTCCGGCTCGAGCCGACGCGCCTCCGCCAACACACTCTCGAGGTCGTGCGCCGCCCCCACGACCTCCACCTCATCCCGCTCATCGAGCAGGCGCCGTGTCCCCTCGCGCATCAGGTACTGGTCCTCCGCAATCAACACGCGGAGCGCGCTCTCGCCTGACTCCACCACGGCGACAGACTTACATGCGCGACGCGTTCCAGTCCGTGGGGCCGCGAGGCTCGATCTACCCAGCGCCCTCGCCGCACTGGCGTCGGCACCTACCCGGACGGCTGGCGGATCATCCGCACCCTCGGCCGACTCAGTCGACCTGGTCGACCCCGTAGAGTCGCCACTCCTCGCGCATGCCTTTGAGTGTCGCTGTGCCTCGGTCGTGGAAGACGATTCCCGATCCGGCAACGAGATCGCGGACTGTGCTGGAGACGAGGACTTCTCCGGGATGCGCGTGTGCGGCGACGCGCGCGCCGATATGGACGGCGATTCCACCGACCTTTCCGTCGATCGCTTCGCATTCGCCTGTGTGGAGGCCGGCGCGGACCTCGATTCCGAGGCTGCGGACGGCCTCTACGATCGCGCGGGCGCAGCGTATTGCGCGCGCAGGCCCATCGAACGCCGCAAAGAAGCCATCGCCTGCGGTATCGAGTTCGCGCCCGCGGAATCGAGCTAGCTGGTGGCGGACGAGCGCATGGTGTTGCTGGAGAAGGTCGCTCCAGCGGCGGTCGCCAAGATCGATCGCTTTTTCGGTCGACCCGACCACGTCAGTGAACAGGACGGTTGCAAGGACACGCTCAGGCTCGGGCGGGGCCCAACCGCCAGCTGCATGGATCCCGGTGAGGAAGTCTTCGATCTCGCGGATCAGGAACTCACTGTCACCGAAGTAGGGGATGTGTATGTGCCCGGGAGCCTCTCTGAATTGCGCACCGGGGATCTGCTCCGCCGTCCACCGAGCGGCAGCGATAGGCTCGTCGCCGCTTCGGTGGAGCACCAGTGTCGGCACGTGGATCACGGGCAAAACGTTGCGGACATCGATCTCGGCGTTCATTCGCTCGAGCATGATCAGGTCGCCGGGGCTCGCGCTAAGTCGCTGCCAGGAGGCGTGCTGGCGCACAGTTTCGTCTGTCACGGGTTGCCCAACCGCCTCGAGGATCGCCCGCGCCCCCTCCGCGGTTCCCCACGACCGCGCCCATTGCTCGGTCTCTCGCATGTATTCCTCAGCCGGCTCGCCCCACGGCCAGTCCGGCGCCCAGACCGACCGCGGCAACGCTCCGTAGACCACGAGCGCCGCAGTTCGTTCCGGGTACGTCGCGGCGAACAGCAAGCTGAGTGGTCCTCCCTCTGAAACACCGACGACAGCGGCACGCGTCAGTCCGGCGACATCCATTACCGCCCGAACATCGTCCATCCGCGTCTCGAGACTCGCGATTCCGCTCACGCGGTCTGAGGCGCCGGTTCCCCGTTTGTCGAATACAACGACTCGCGCAAAGCGCATCAGGCGATCGAAGAACGCCTGCTGCGCTTCGGAGAAGACACCCCGCGGGGGGCTTTCTATCAGCGACTCGACGTTCGAAACCGCTCCCGGTACCCACACCAACTCAAGAGGCCCCTCACCGCCCGCGACGTAGGCGATGCTGACCTCACCACTCCTCGCGTACCGCACCTCACCCCAGTCCACGCGCACAGTTTCTGCGCGCGACCACCGAGGCGCAACAGTGCTTGACCGATCTTCCCGCGGGCCCCGTGGAGCAACGCGGTCGCTCGCGGTTGTTTCGATCTGGGAGGGGCTCGATCTCAGCCGCGAAGCACCTGCCCGCTTCGCCCTGCGATACTCGCGCTCATGGGTGAGATCGATCCCCTAGGCACTCGCAGGGACGGCCTCGACGCGTTCCTCGACCAGAAGGTCGACGAGGGTTACGAGATCGAGACCCGCACCGACACCCACGCGATCATCTCGCAACGCCCGAAAGGCCTGAGACGCTTCACGAGCGGCACAGACCCCGGACGCTACGTGGTTGAAGTGGACGATGATGGGATCGCGACGATGCGGCCGGCAGAGCCGCGACGCACCTGAAGCAAAATAGCTGAGCCGCCAGAGGGTACTTGAGCCGCGCCGTCGCCGAGTTCGGCGCGCTCCGCCAACGGGCGGCGCGGTCGCGGCTAGCCGCCGGCGACATCGAGGACGACCTTGCCGCGCTTGCCCCGTGCCGCGACGCGGCCGAACGCCTCCTGCGCACGGTCGAGCGGATAGGTCGAATCGATCGCCGGCGCGAGCTCCCCGGCGTCCGCCAGGCGCGCCAGCTCGAGCAGCTGCTCGCGGTCCGGCTCGACGATGAAATACGTGGCGCCCACCACATCCGCCGCGATCGTGACGACCCGTCCTGCCGCCGGCAGCTCGCCGCCAACGGTGTCGAACAGCAGGTCCGCCGCCCCCTCCTCCACGACCTCCGCGCCTGCCTGCCGTGCCAGCTGCACCGCCAGATGGCCGACGCCCCCGAAGGCACCCGTGATCAAGACGCGCTCGCCCGCCCGCAGACGCCCGTGCACGAACAGCCCCTGCCAGGCGCTCAACCCGCCCATCGGCAGCGCCGCCGCCTCGACGTGCGTCAAGCGTGCCGGCTTCGGCGCCAGCACCGCCGCCGGCACCGCCGCATAGTCCGCGGCGACGCCGTCGCGATCGAACGGCGTCAGCCCAAATACCTCCTCGCCAGTCTCGGCCAGCACACCCGACAGCTCGTACGACGGCACGGCCGGCAGCCGACCCGTCGGCCACTCCAGCTCACCGCGCGTGATCGCCGCCGCATGCACACGAACGAGCACCTCACCCTCGCCCGCCACGGGACGCTCCGCCTCGTCCAGCCGGAGGCCATCGGCAAACAGGCGAAGCTCACGCATCCACTCTCCCGTTCCACAGATGCCGCCGACCCAATCGCGAGCCCCCGCTGGGACGGCGTCGGCTTAGAAGCTCTAAAGCGCGAGCAGCGCGGCGACCAGGTACCACGCGCCGAAGGCGCACGCAGCGCCCCCGAATACGGGCACGGCACGAGCGAATGCTCGCCGCGCGGCGGCAGCGGTGAACGCGCGCGCGAAACCGGCCGAGAGCAAGGACATCGAGAGGAGCGTCCCGGCCGACATGACGACGAGCGCGACCGCGGCGGTCGTCCGCCCGGGGACGGCTGCGACGATCAGGACGGCCACTCCCGCGCTCCCGGCCATGCCATGCACGAGGCCGATCCCGAACGCCTGCCGCGGCGAACGGACACGGTGGGCGTGTGCGTGCGCTGCGCTCGCGGCATGCGAGTGCACGTGGAGGTGACGGGCCCCGTCGTGTTCGTGCAGGTGGGCGTGAAAGGCGCCGCGGCGCCAGCCGGAGAGGAGGCGGACTGCGAGCACGACGATGATCGCGCCGATGAGCGCCTCTGCGAGCGTCTCGACCGCGCCGGGCAGGAACGTGCGCAGGAAGATCACCGGCAGGCCGAAGGCGAGCAGCGTCACCGCGTGGCCCGCCCCCCACGCGGCCCCGAGCTTCGCGGCCGCCCGGCCGGCGCGCTCACGCGTGCCGGCGACGAGCGTCGAGACCGCGACGAGGTGATCGGGATCGGACGCGTGCCGCAGCCCGAGTGCAAATGCCACGAGCACGACGACGACGGCGCTGTGCCCGGCAGCCGCGCTGCCGATCCATTGGTCGACGCTCGTCATTAGATTGGACTATCCATTAGACCTGCGGCTACGATACCAGCGATGTCGGCGGATCAGCAGCTCGGTTCCTGGACTTCTCCCGAGTATGCCGCCCAGTGGGCCGGCGAGGACGTGATCGCGGACATGCTGGACCTGCCAAAGCGCATGTCGGTCGCGATCGTCGCCGACTCCGGGATCGACGTCCGCCACGTCGTCGACGTCGGCTCGGGCCCGGGGGGATACCTGATCCCGTTCCTGCGCTCGTTCCCACAGGCATCGGCGACCTGGATCGACGTGTCGGAGGCGATGCGCGACCTGGCGCTCGAGGAGCTCGCGGAGTTCGGCGATCGCGTGACGTACGTGATCGCCGACGCCGAGCGGCTTGCGGAAGCCCCCGTAGGGCCTGCGCAGATCGTCCTCAGCTCACGCGCCCTGCACCACTTTTCGCCCGAGTCGCTGCAGGGCGTGTACCGCGCCGCGTTCGAGATCCTCGAGCCCGGCGGCTTTGTCTTCAACCTCGACCATGTCGGCGCGGCCGGGAACTGGGAGCAGGTGGCGCGTCGCATCCGGCCCCTCTTCACGGGCGACCGGTCGCGTACGCTGAAGCCGCACCGCCACGACTATCCGCTCGCACCCGCCGACCAGCACGCCGCGTGGATGGAGGAGGCGGGCTTCGAGCCCGCTGATACACCCTGGCGCATGTTCTACAGCGCGCTGATCGCAGCGCGAAAGCCCGCGCCCAGCTAGATGGCTGCCGGCGTCGTCCTCGTCGGCGATCAGGCGGCGGCGCTCGCGCCGCGGTTTGTCGAGCTCGGCATCGAGACGGCCGCGACGGTCGAGGACCTCCAGGCCGAGCGGACATTCGTGCTCGGAGTCGGTGCGGACGCGCGCGCGGCGCTCCACCACGGCACGCGCGCCGACGTCGCCGGCGTGATCGGAATCGACGGGGAGCTGCCGCTCGAGGAGGCCCGCGCGGGCGCGTACCGGGCGCCGGTGCTCGCGGTCGTCAGCGAGGCCGACGAAGGTAGCGCCTATTCCTTCGCCAAGGCGCTCTCGGGCGCCGGCGTCTTGAACGAGACCGTGGTCTACGACGGCGTCGAGCCTGGCTTCCTCGCCACGCACGAGCCGGCCGCGCGCGACACGTGGCGCCTGATCCGCCGCTTTATGGGCGTGCCGTCTCCGGAGTGACCGCCCGCCGCGCCGGGATCGCGAGTGCCAGGTAGACGAGGAGCAGCAGAGCCGGGACGATGCGGAACATCGCCGGCACGCCCCACAGGCCCGCAAAGAGCCCGCCCGCAATCGGGAGCACGATCTTGCCGAGATCCAGGCCGCCGTAGAGGAGTGCAGAGGTGAGGCCTTGCAGCCGTTCGTCGGACTGCAAGCTGTCGAAGGCGTCCGCCGAGCCCGTGACCCGCAGCAGGCCGCGCGAGAGCCCAGCCAGCACGAAGAGCGGCACCTGCAGCGCGAACGATGCGATCACGGAAGGGATGAGGCACGTCGCGAGCGTCCCGAGGACGACGAGCGGCAGCGTCAGACCGGCAGGCTCGAAGCGCGAGAAGAGCGGGCCCGAGCCGAAGCGCGACGACGACGACGCCCAGGACCGGATCGACGAAAGCGCACCGATCTGCGTCACGGACATGCCGGCCGCGAGGGCGAGCACCGGTTGGAAGGTGTTCGTCAGCGCGTTCAGGCCGTTGATGAAGAACATCACGAGCACACCGGCCCACACCGGGACCGGCAGCTGGAGGAGCGCACGCCACGACGTCCAACCGGCGTGGCGCTCGGCCGGTGCGCTGAGGGCGGACGAGGCCGCGACGGCACGTAGCATCAACACCGCGCCCACGAGCGGCGTGGCGGCGAGCATGAAGAACGTCGCGCGTAGGCCGAGCAGGTCGGCGCTGCCGCCGCCGAGGATGCCGGCGGCCATGTTGCCGAGACCCGTCGCCCCCGAGAACCAACCCATCGCTGCGGCCGTCGAGACCCCGGCGGGCGGTCGCGCGACGAGCAGTGCGAGCTGGGCGGTGGTGGCGACCGACCAGCCGAGGCCGTTCAGCGCCATCAGCGCCGCGAACGGCAGCGGATCGGTCACGAACGGAACGGCGGCGAAGGCCGCGGCCGAGAGCGCACCGCCGAGCAACAGGTACATGCGCCCCCGCCGCGCCGAATAGGCGAGCCCGGCGGGTACGCGCGCGGCAAGCGACGCAATCCCCACCACGCCGACGACGCCGCCAATCGTGGCCGCGCCGAGGTGCGCTCGGCGCGACAGGTAGACGGGGATCAGAATCGTCAGTGCGCTGTTCCCGGCGACGAACAGAAAGACCGAGAGGTAGACCGGCGCGAGCGCCGCGAAGAGGCTGCGGCGCTCAGTCACCCGTCGGCACGAGCGAGAACGCCTCCTCGTGGAAGCGCACGGTCACCTCGGTCGGTGCCGGAATCGAGACCTTCGAGTTGCACCGCGCGCGGATCTCCCGCGGCCCGACGGCGACGACGTGGTCGACGACCTCACCCAGAAAGGCGCGCGCCTCGACGCGCCCGCGCCAGACGTTCGGCCCGATCCCGTTGAGGTTCGTCGCGAGCTCGATGTGCTCCGGTCGTGCGGCCACGATGACCGCCTGTCCCACCTCGTAGTGCTTGTCGGACGGTATGCGCAGCACACCGCCGTCCGTTTGCACGACGTAGACACCGTCGTCACAGCGCTCGACCGTGCCGTCGATGAAGTTCGAGGTCCCGATGAAGTCGGCGACGAAGCGCGACTCGGGTTGCTCGTACACCGAGCGCGGATGGCCGATCTGCTCGATCTTCCCGTCGCGCATGACCGCGACTCGGTTGGACATCGCGAGCGCCTCAACCTGGTCGTGCGTCACGTAGAGCCCGGTGATGCCGAGCTCACGCTGGAGACGCTTCAGCTCGAACCGCATCTCCTCGCGCAGCTTCGCATCGAGGTTGGAGAGCGGCTCGTCGAGCAGGAGCAGCGGCGGCTCGAGCACGAGCGCACGCGCGAGCGCAAGACGCTGCTGCTGACCCCCCGAGAGATCGGTCGCCTGCCGGCCCGCGAGGTGGTCGAGCCGGACCACCGACAGCACGCGCTCGACACGCTCGGAGAGTGCGTGCTTCCGCGGCCGCTGCCCGCGTGGCAGCACCCGCAGCGGGAACGCAACATTCTCGAAGACGTTCATGTGCGGCCAGATGGCGTACGACTGGAATACCATCCCGAGCCGGCGCTCATTCGGCGGCGTCCGGACGCCACGCTCGGCGGAAAAGAGGACGCGCCCGTCGATCGCGATCTCCCCCTCGTCGGGCATCTCGAGCCCGGCGATACAGCGCAGCGTCGTCGTCTTGCCACAACCGGACGGGCCGAGCAGCGTGAAGAGCTCGCCGTCTGTCACATCGAACGAGATGTCGTCGACAGCGAGCACGCGGCCGCGTTTCTCGGCGCGGGTGGCGCCGTAGCTCTTGGCGAGATTGCGAATGGTGAGCACTGCTACGCCTCCCTGACGCCGATCTTGGCGCCCAGCTTGTATGCGACACCGACGAGCACGACGAGACCCGCCACCATCACGATCCCGAGCGCGCACAGCTCCGGGAACTGGCCGTTCCGCCACATCTCCCAGATGGCGATCGACAACACCTCACGGCCCGGCGAGTAGAGGAGGACGGAGCTGCCGAGCTCGCGCACCGAGACGACGACGATGTAGATCCACCCCGCGACGAACCCTGGAACGAGCAGCGGCAGGACGATCCGGCGGAATACCTGGAACCAGCCCGCCCCGCTCATCTGCGCGGACTCCTCCAGCTCGCGACCGATCTGGAACATCGACGTGGACACGTACCGCATCCCGTAGGGGATGTAGCGCGTCAGGTAGGCGATGAAGATGATCCAGAGCGTCCCGTAGATCGGCAGCCACGGGACCCGCAGGTAGATCGTGAGGATCGCCACGCCGAGCACGAGGCCGGGGATGGTCAGCGGCAGGAATGCGAGGTTGTCGATGAGCCAGCGGCCGCGCACCTTCGTGCGCACGACGATCCAGGAGGCGACCGCGGCCAGCAGCATGACGGCCGTCGCGGTGCCGAGGCCGAGGATGAGCGAGTTCTTGAGACCGTGCTGCACGAGGGGGTCGTGCCAGGCAGCGCCGTAGTTCCCCCACGTCAGGTGTCTCAGCGTGTAGTGAGACGGCGGCGCGTAGAAATTCTGCGTCGACGCGTAGAAGAGGATTGCGAGCGGGAGCAGCACCGAGATGCAGAAGTAGGCGAGGATCAGGATGGTCGCCGGCCAGCGCCACCTGCCGAGCGGGATCGGCCGCGGCCGGAAGCCCTTTCCCGTCACCGTCTGGTAAGCGCGGCCGTGCTTGGAGATGCGGTTGTGCCACAGGACGCCGATCGTGGTCAAGACGAGCAGTGCCATCGCGTATGCGCCGGCGGTCGAGTAGTCCGGCGGCGAAGCGTTGAGCGTGGTCCAGATCTGCGACGTGAAGACGAAGATGTGCTGGTTCAGACCCAAGACCGCGGGCACCTCGAACGACTCGAGCGTGCGCACCGCCATGATCAGGATCGCGGCGTAGAGAGCCGGCCGCGCGAGGGGCAGAGTGATGCGCCAGAACACCGTGCGCAACGGCGCGCCGCTCATGATCGCCGACTCCTCGAGCGACGGGTCCATCGACCGAAATGACGCGACCATCAGCAGGAACACGAGCGGCGTCAGATGCAACCCCTCGACGAGGATCATCCCATGGACCGATGCGACGTTGAAGTTGACGCCGAAGATCGGATGGATCACGTGGATGTTCAGCACGCCGATCTGGGTGCTGAGGAGAAAGAACCACGCGATCGTGTGGAGGATGCCGGGGATGATCAGCGGCACGAGCGACGCGGCGAACATCAGCGGCTTGAACGGCACGTCAGTCCGTACGACGAGGTGCGCGAGCCCGGTGCCGATCACGACTGCCACCGCTGTCGCACCGCCGGCGAATGCGAACGAATTGAGCGTCATCGTGCCGAGACCGCTCTGGCTGTATGCCGTGCGGATCGCCGCGAGCGTCGGGTGGCCGCCCCGCGTAAACGTCTGCCAGAGCAGGAACCCGAGCGGAACCAGCGCGAGGTACGCGATGAAGACCGTCACCAAACCGACAATCAGATTGCGTCCCGACACGAGCCGGCGCAGGACGCCGGTGCCCGGGAAGGGAGGCTGAGCTACCGAAGGAGCAGCCACCTCGTGCGTCCCGGCAGATTACGTCGTCTCAACGGGCTCCGCCGAGCCTGCACCCACGGCGTTCACCATGTAGTCCGTCCCCTCGCCGATCTTCAACTGCGTGGGGTGCCGCTCGATCTGGTGGAAGCGCATGTGGCGGATCAGCCCTGTGTCCTGGACCGCGAGATAGCGCGCGGTCTCGGTCTGCGACGTGTTGAAGTGCTGATGCCACGCCCAGACGGGCGGCGACAGGAGCACTCCTTCCCGCCAGTCGACGCGCTGCTCGGGCTGCCCGTCGTAGTTGATGATCGAGAAGCCCTCGCCCTTGACGATGTACAGGTACGCCTCGGTGGTGTGGCGATGACGCACGGAGTTTGTACCGGGAGCGAGCTCGGCGAGATGCGCAGAGAGAACCCGGTTCTCGGCGAGCTCGAACCAGAGGCCCTTGTTGTTTCGCCATGGACGCTTCACGAGCTCGATCGTCCGGAGATCCTCGGGAACGGCGAGGCCCGTGAGCGGCGGGTTGGCCCGGTTGAACTCGTCGCGCGCTGCGATCTCCGACGCATCGGGATTGTCGAGCACGAACACTTGCGCAGGCATGTCGACGTCTTCAGGCCATTCGCCCATCTCGATTCCTCTCTCCTCGCGGTTCCTCGGTCGCCGGGCACCCTAGCAGATTGGACTAACCATTACACCGCTCCGCTCAGTCGGGCTGGCAGACGACGTCGACCAGGGCCGGGCGCCGCTCGCGCATGACGATCTCAGCCGCCCTGCGCACGGCTGCCTGCACGTGCTCGGGGTCTTCGATCGGGCCCTCCCCGTGCCAGCCGAGCGCGCGTGCCACGCCCGCGAAGTCGGGCGCGGGCTTCGCGATCTCCATGCCGATGTACGCCCGGGCGAGGTCGGTGCCGCGGTGCCGCGCGATCCGCTCCTGGTGCGCCCAGTCGTTGTAGTAGGCACGGTTGTTGAACATCACTGCGAGCATCGGGATCTGGTGATACGCGGCGATCCACAGCGCACCGAGGTCGAACATCAGGTCGCCGTCGGGCTGGAGGTCGACGACGAGCTTGTCCGTGCCCTTGTAGGCGAGCCCGATCCCAAGCGAGATGCCGATCTGCGTCGCGGTGCCGAGGCTGCGCCCCGGATGGCGGTACGGGCGGTCGAAGTCCCAGCTCCGCTGCACCTTGTCACTCGCCGTGCCCGCGGTCAGCACCCAGTCGAAGTCTTTTACGACCGCCCACACCTCGTCCGCGAGGCGCGACGTCGCGACCGGCGAGAGCGAGCGCTCGCCCGCCGCCTCCTCGGCCCACCCCGACCGCGTCGTCTCGTGCAGATCGGCGAGGCGCCGCCGCCACCCCTCGCGCGCGTCGGCGTTCAGCTCGTGGCAGAGCTCGAGCAGCAGCGGCAGCGCCACCGCCGTGTCGGCGGTCACCTGCACGTCGGTCTCGTGCAGCTGCGCGAAGTCGTGCGACCAGGCGGAGATGCCGAGCTCGTTGAAACCCAGGTCGAGCACCTGTGCGCCGGGGCGGATGAGGCTCTCGATCCGTCGCGTCGTCCGGTCGAGCCTCTGCGTCCACTTGCCCATGTCCTTGACGTCGACGAAGAGCACGCAGTCCGCCTCGGCCACCGCTTCCGAGCCGGTGACGTTGTGCGGATGCCGGTTCGGGAAGTTCAGCCGCCACCCGGTGTCGACGACGCCGGCGCCGAGCAGCTCGGACAGCTCGACGAGCTGCCCGAACGCGTGCGCGTCCCGACCGGCATAGCCCGCGACAAGGAGCGGCCGGGCGCTCGAGCAGAGGCGCTCGGCGAGCCGGCGGAGCGCGCCGGGATCCGGTCCGACCGGCGACGGTGTGCGCAGGCGGTCGAAGTTCGGCAGCTCGACGTCCCCGGCTTCGTCCTCTTGCAGGCCCGCGTCGAGCGCGATGTACACAGGCCCTTGCGGCTGCGCGGTCGCGACGCGGTACCCACGCGCAATCGACTCGGCAACCGATCCCACGGATGCGGGCTGGTCGTCCCATTTCGTGTAGTCGCGGACGACGTTCCCCTGGACGTTCGCCGTGTGGATCCAGTCGATGTTCGGACGGCGGCGGTCGTACGCCATCGGGCCTGCGCCGCCGAGGACGACGACGGGCGCACGGTCGATATAGGCGTAGTAGATGCCCATCGTCCCCTGCAGGAGGCCGACGATGTCGTGGAGGATGCACGCCATCGGCTGCCCCGTCGCCTTCGCGTAGCCGTGCGCGACGCCGACGGCCAGCTTCTCGTGGTTGCACGTGATGATCTCTGGATCGTTGCCACCGTGGTTCACGAGCGAGTCGTGCAGCCCGCGGTAGGAGCTGCCCGGGTTCAACGAGACGTACGGGAACCCGCATGCCTTGATCGCGTCGACCATCACGTCCGAGCCCCAGCGGGTCGTCACGGCTTCTCCTTCTGTGTGAACCAATCGGTGGGTAGATCTCGGCCGAGCCCCTCCTCGAGCGCGCGGCGATAGACGGTGTTCGCGACCGCGGCAAATTGGATACCCAGCCCGGACGACGCGCCCGTGCCACCGCCCGTGAAGAGCGTGAGCTCCTCCGCCGTCCGCCGGCCGGCAGCGCCGGTGACGACGTCGCCGAGCTCGACGAGGCTCGCAGCGACCCGCGCGTCGAGCCGTTGGCGCTCCTCCGCGGCCCAGGGCACGTGGCCGGGTGCGTAGTGGAAGGTCGCCTCCTCGCGGCTCCTCACGACCACGATGTCGGCCCGCTCGAGCGTGCGCGCGTCGAGCTCGTGCCCCTGGATCGATCCGACGTGCTGGCCGGGGGCGAGCCAGTCCCCGTCGAGCACGGGCTCGTAGGCGTTCGTCGCGAGCGCGACGACGTCGGCGCCCTCGACTGCCTCGCGCGCCGATCCGACCGGCGTCGCGCCGTGCTCCGCGCTGAACCTCTCGAGCCGCTCCAGCGTCGGGGCATAGACGCGCACCTCGCGCACGTCGAGCACCTCCCGGAGTGCCTCGATCTGGGCGCCCGCCTGCCACCCCGCCCCGACCACGCCGAGGACGGTCGAGCCGGGCCGGGCTAGGTGCCGGGCGGCGATCGCGCTCGTCGCGCCGACGCGCATCCGCTGCAGGTAGCCGTCGTGCACGAGCGCGAGCGGCACCAGCGAGACGATGTCGAAGAGCAGTACGAACCCGACATAGCGCCCTCCCGGCGCGGCCGGGACCTTGTCGCGCCGGCGATGTCCGTCGCCCGCGTGCTCGTGCGTGAGGTCGGAGGTGACGCGGAGCGCATGGACGCCCTGCGCCGGCAGGCTGCCGTCCATCGTCTTCAGCAGGTAGTGCCTGCCGCCGCCGAGGTCGGTGTAGGTGTGGCTGCGCGGCCGGTTCACGGCCTCGCCGCGGCTATACGCAGCGAATGCGTGCTCGAGCGCGTCGATGCAGTCGCGCATGCCCAGCAGCGCCCGCACATCCTCTCCCTGGAGCAGCAGCGTCATTTATGGTCTGACCATTGCACCGAACGTGAACATACTCGAACGAGTCGGACTGCTCGGGTGCGGGCGGATGGGCGCAGCGATCGGAGGCCACCTGCTCGCGGCCGGCGTGCCGCTCGCGGCTTACGACCCGGTCGTAGCGGCGGTCGAGCCTCTCGTGCAGGCGGGTGCGACAGCCTGCCGACGTCCTGCGGAGGTCGCCCGCAACGCCGACCTGATGCTCGTGGTGGTCGTCGACGACGCACAGGTGCGGTCCGTCGTGCCGGAGCTCGTAGAGGCCGCCGAGGCGGGGTCGGTCGTCGCGATCTGCGCGTCGGTTCGACCGGACACGTGCGAGGAGCTGCAGGCTCTCGGCGCCTCATGTGGTGTGCACGTCGTGGATGCGGCGCTGGTGCGCGGCGAGCGCGGCGCGGAGGAGGGTGCGCTCGTGCTCTTTTGCGGCGGTGACGAGCAGGTCGTCGACGCGCTGCGCCGTGCCTGCGCACCGTTCACGGAGGCGGTCGTGCACGTGGGCCACGTCGGCGCCGGCCAGGTTGCAAAGACGGCGAACAACATCCTACTCTGGGCCTGCATTCGCGCCGACGTGGAGGCGCAGCGGCTCGGCCGCGCCCTCGGCGTTGAGCCCGCCCGGCTCCGTGCCGCGCTGGAGCTCGGCAGCGGTGCCAACCGGCCGCTTGCCGAGTGGGGCAACCACCGGCTGCGCTGGCCGCACAAGGACCTCGAGGTGGCGCTCGCCGTCGCCGCGGAGGCCGGCGTCGAGATGCCGCTTGTCGAGGAGCTCCCACGACTCATGCGCGAGCTGACGGTCGACGACCTGCGCGAGCTCCTATAGCGTGCCGGCGGCGAAGAGATCCTCGATCTGAGGCGGCCGCTCGAGGATGCCCTGCGCAAGTGCGTGCCGGACGAGCTCATCCAGTACGCCGCGATTTGCCTCCACGCCATAGGGCAGCGGATCCTCGCCGGTCAGCTCGAGGACGCGCGCATGCATCCGGTCGACCGCGGTCGGCGACTCGAGCGCACCGGCCCGCAGACGCTCGACGTAGCGCCGCTTCGACTCGGCGAAGGCCTCGAAGAGCGCGGGCGCGAGTCCGGGATCGGCGTCCAACAGCTCGTCGCGCACGACGACGAGGTGGTTGATGGGATAGTGACCGCGCTCGCGCAACGCCGCGAAGCCGGCGTCGGCTGCGTCCGGGATCAGCGGCGCGACGTCGGGGTGGTCGGCCGCGACCCCGATCGCAGCCGCGAGCTCGCCTGCAGCGAGGAGCTCACCGAGGTCGCTGCCCTCATCGACCGGCACGACGTTCGCCGGCGGCCGGTACTCGGCGACGTGCTCGTCGCCGGAGAGGACCCATGTGATCCGATCGAGGTCGACGTCGTATTCGTCTGCGAGCACACCGCGCGCCCAAACGCCGGTCGTGACCGTGTAACCGCGGTTGACACCGACGCGCTTGCCCTCGAGGTCCTTCGGAGACGCCACGACCTTCGTGTTCGCGAGGATCGCGCCGTGGTGGAAGCCGCGGACGAGAAACACGGGCAGCGCGGTGAACGGCTTGCCGTGCTCCTTCGCGCACATGTAGGTGGTGATCGCGAGCTCGCAGACGTCGTAGGCCTGCTCGCGCACCATCAAGCGAAAAGCCCGGATCAGCGGATCGACTTCCTCGAAGCTGAGGTGGTAGCCAACCGGCGCGACGGTGCCATCCTTCAGGGCGGCGTTGTTGCCCTGCGTGCGGGTAACGGTGCGCAACGGCGACAATGGCAAGACCTTCATACCTTACGTTAGGCTGGAGCGGCATGGCAGACCACGTCCTCGCGGCCGTCCGGACTGCGCCGAGCACGACGGAGCTTCGCGAGTTCCCCGTGCCCTCGCTGCCCGAGGACGCCGCGCTTTTGAAGGTCGAGGTGGCCGGCATCTGCGGCACCGACGTCAAGATGTACGCGAAACCGGTTATCCAGGCGCCCGTGATCATGGGGCACGAGAACGTCGGCACGATCGTCGAAGCGGGCCCGCAGTTCGTCGAACGCCAGGGCCTCGGCCCGGGCGACCGCGTCTTCGTCGAGCACTACGTCGCCTGCTACCAGTGCGAGTGGTGCCGGATCGGCGAGTATCGCCACTGCGAGGCGACCGACTGGCGCACGAACTCCGACGCCCGCCGCTACGGCTACACGACTTGCGAGAACCCCTACCACCTGTGGGGCGGCTTCGCCGAGTACATGTACCTGCCGTGGAACGCGGTGCTGCACCGTGTCCCGGACAACGTTTCCGAGGCGGAGGCGGGCGTCATCACGCCGCTCTCGAACGGGATCGAATGGGCGCTTTACGACTGCGGCGTGGGCTTCATGTCGACCGTTCTGATCCAAGGCCCCGGGCAGCAGGGGTTGTCGCAGGTCGTCGCGTGCAAGCAGGCGGGCGCGTCGCTTGTGATCGTGACGGGAACCGCGCGCGACGCCGCGCGCCTCGAGCTCGCGAAGGCGCTCGGCGCGGACCACGTCATCGACGTGCAGCACGACGACCCGCTGCAACGCGTGCTCGAGCTGACAGGCGGGACCGGCGTCGACGTCGTGCTCGACTGCACCGCGGGGGCGGGCACCGCGCCGGTCCTGCTGGGCATCGACGCGCTGAAGCGGCGTGCCGGCACGCTGCTCGTGCAGGGAGAGCTCGCAGCGTTCCCTGATTTCCCGATCAAGAAGCTCACCGAAAAGGCGATCACGATCAGGAGCGCCCGTGGGCACAGCTACCGCGCGGTCGAGCTCGCGATCGAGCAGCTCGCCTCGAAGCGCTTTCCGCTGCATCTGCTGACGACCCACGAGTACGGGCTGCCGGAGGTCGACACGGCGATCCGCGCCGTGGGCGGCGAGTTCGAAGACGGCGTGATTCACGTCTCGCTGCTGCCGTGGAAGAGCTAGGCGTCGTCCGGCGCAACCCGCCGCGGGCCGACCGCGCCGCCGTGGCCGCGCTGGCGGAGTTCGGGGTCGCGACGGTGCACGAGGCGCAGGGGCGAACCGGGGTGCTCGCGGCCCACATGCGCCCCGTCTGGCGCGGCGCGCACGTCGCGGGCTCGGCCGTGACCGTGAGCGTGCCGCCGGGTGACAACTGGATGGTCCACGTCGCGGTCGAGCAGTGCGGCGAGGGAGACGTGCTCGTCGTGGCGCCGACCGCGCCGTGCGAGCACGGCTACTTCGGCGAGCTCCTCGCGACCGCCGTGCAGGCGCGCGGCGTGCGCGCGCTCGTGATCGAGGCCGGTTGCCGCGACGTGGCCGCGCTCGAGCAGATGCGCTTCCCCGTCTGGTCGAAGCACATCTCGGCGCTCGGGACCGTCAAGGAGCGGCTGGGCGCGGTCAACGTCCCCATCGAGATCGCCGGCACGCTCGTCGAGGCCGGCGACGTCGTGGTTGCCGACGACGACGGCGTCGTGATCGTCAAGCGCGAGGACGCGGCGCGCGTCGCCGAGGCCTGCCGGGCGCGCGAGGAGAAGGAGGCGGCGTCGCGCAGCCGCTACGAGGCAGGGGAGATCAGCCTGGACGTCTCCGACATGCGCGGCGCCCTCGCCGATGCCGGCCTGCGCTACCTCGACGAATGATCGTCGACTGCCACGGCCACTACACGACCGTCCCCGTGGCGCACAAGACCTTCCGGGAGGCACAGCTCGCGGGCGACAACCCTGAGCCCGCGGAGATCGCGGACGACGAGATCCGGGAGACGATCGAGCACAACCAGCTGCGCGTAATGGACGAGCGCGGAATCGATCTCACCGTCTTCTCGCCGCAGGCCTCCGCGATGGAGCACCACGTGCCGGGCCGGGCTCGCGCCGTCGCCTGGGCGCGCGCCTGTAACGACCTCGTCCACCGCGTGACGGAGCTCTTCCCCGAGCGCTTCGCCGGCGTCTGCCAGCTGCCGCAGACGCCGGAGGGCGGCCTCGAGGACTCCGTCGACGAGCTCACGCGGTGCGTCCAGGAGCTGGGGTTCGTGGGGTGCAACTTGAACCCCGACCCCTCCGGCGGCCACTGGACGTCGCGGCCGCTGACCGAGGAGTTTTGGTTCCCGCTCTACGAGGCGATGGTGGAGCTGGACGTCCCGGCCATGGTGCACGTCTCGATGTCGTGCAATCCAAATGCGCACACCCTCGGCGCTCACTACCTGAACGCCGATACGAGCGTCTTCATGCAGTTCGTCCAGGCGGACCTCTTCGACCGCTACCCCACGCTCCGGTTCGTCATCCCGCACGGCGGGGGCGCGGTTCCCTACCACTGGGGCCGGTACAGAGGACTCGCGACCCGCCTCGAGCGCCCACCGCTCGACGAGCTGCTCGCGAACGTGTTCTTCGACACGTGCGTC
>JAICTB010000159.1 GCA_025936595.1 Thermoleophilia bacterium
CGCGGCTCGTGTGGCGGAGCATCACGAAGACGTCGCGGACGTTCGTCGCGATCTCGGGCGCGCCGCCGCCGCCCGGCAGTCGTACGCCGGGCTGCTCGTACGAGCCGATCACGGTGCTGTTCAGGTTGCCGTGGCGGTCGATCTGCGCCGCGCCCAGGAAGCCGACGTCGATGCGGCCGCCTTGCAGCCAGTACGCAAAGATCTCGGGCACGGAGACGACGGCGTCCGCCGTGTCGGCCAGCTCGCCGTCGCCGATCGAGAGCGGCAGCTCCTCCGGCTTCGAGCCGATCGTCCCGCTCTCGTAGACGAGGACGCATCCGGGTGCGTGCGTTCGCCGTGCGAGGTTCGCGGCAAGGCTCGGCAGACCGATGCCGACGAAGCAGACGGTGCCGTCGGCGAGCCGCCGCGACGCCTCGACCGCCATCATCTCGTCGGGTGCGTACGCGGCGTTCACGGGGCAACCTCCGGCTGCCCCGTGCATTTTCCGCTCCGGCGCCGGCAACGCCGGCACCTCCGCTCTCCGCTGAGCTCCGTCAAGCCTACGCTCACGCCGGTACGGCCTCCCGCAGGCTCTCGTGGTACTCGGTGATGTCGGCCGTCTCGAGCACGTGGTGGCGCATCCACGCGTTGAAGCCCTCGCGGTCGCGGCTGATCGTGTCCCATGCCAGGTAGAAGTCGTTGTCCCGGTCGTAGTACCCGTGCGCGTACGAGGGGTGCGCGCCGCGCCGAGCGACGCACACGGCGTCGACCACCCAGGACGGTAGGACGATCGCGCCCGGCCGTGGCTCGAGCTCGTCCACGATCTCCTCGACGGTGACGATCGCGCGCGTCGACGCGAGCACGGCCTCCTTCTGGACGCCGAGGATCCCCCAGAGCTGGACGTTCCCCGTCCGGTCGGCGCGCTGTGCGTGCACGATGCCGACGTCCGGCCGGTGCGCAGGCACTGCCGCCAGCTCTTCGCCCGTGAACGGGCACGCGATCGTCGCGACCCGCGTCCGCGCGGGCAGGTCGCCGCCGCGGTAGCCGCGCAGGACCCCGAACGGCAAGTGCGCGGCGCCCGCCGCGTAGGCCGCCGCCATGCCGGCGTGCGAGTGCTCTTCCAGCTCGAGCTGTTCCGGCCAGCCGTGCTCGACCGCGTCTCGCAGCCGGTGCAGCGACCCGACGCCCGGGTTCCCGCCCCACGAGAAGACGAGCTTTCGTGCGCAGCCCATCCCGATCAACTGGTCGTAGATCACGTCCGGCGTCATCCGCACGAGCGTCAGCCCGCGCTTGCCCTGACGGATCAGCTCGTGGCCCGCCGCATGGGGGATCAGGTGCGTGAAGCCCTCGAGCGCGACGGTGTCCCCGTCGCGCACGAGCTCCCGCACAGCGTCGCTGAGGAGGGCCTCCGGCATCGTCAGAACGGGAAGGGGTGGCCCTCGTTCCGGATCGTCACCCACCGCAGCTCGGTGAACTCGTCCACCACCGCCTGGCCTCCGAACCGTCCGAAGCCAGAGTCCTTGACGCCGCCGAACGGCATCTGCGGCTCGTCCGCGACGGTCTGGTCGTTTACGTGGACGATCCCGGAGTCGATCAGCTGCGCGAGCGAGAACCCGCGGTCGCGGTCGCCGGTGATGATCCCGGCGCTGAGCCCGTAGCTCGTCCGGTTCGCCTTCTCGACGGCCTCTTCGGCGCTGTCGACGATCTCGACTGCTGCGACCGGGCCGAACGTCTCGTGTTTCGCGAACTCCGAGTCCTCGGGAACATCCGTGAGCAGCGTCGCCTGGAAGCACGGGCCGACGGTCTCACCGCCCGCCAGCACCCTCGCTCCCTGCGCGACCGCCTGCTCGACACGTTCCTTGACCAGGGCGAGCGCCTGCTCGTTGATGAGGGGGCCGATGACGGTGTCGTGCTCCTTCGGGTCGCCGACCTTGAGCCCCTTCGTCTTCTCCGTGAGCCGGCCGACGAACTCGTCGGCAATCGTGCGCTCGACGTAGATGCGGCGCGTCGACATGCAGATCTGGCCCTGGTGGAGATAGGCGCCGAAGGCGGACGCGTTGACTGCGTACTCGAGGTCCGCGTCGCCGAGCACGATCAGCGGGTTGTGGCCGCCGAGCTCGAGCACGACGCGCTTCAGCTGCCGGCCCGCCGCCTCGGCGATCTTGCGCCCGACCTGGCTCGAGCCGGTGAAGTTCAGCCGGCGCACCGCCGGATGCTCGATCAGCACATCGCCGATCGGGCCGGCTGCACCGGGCGCGTGCGTGACGATGTTCAGGACGCCGGCCGGCAGCCCCGCCTCGGCGAAGATCTGGCCCCAGAGCAGCCCGCCGCTGAAGGGCGACCACTCGGACGGCTTGAGCACGACGGTGTTTCCGAGCGCGAGCGGGGCCGCGATCGAGCGTGCCGAGAGGATGAGCGCGGCGTTCCACGGCGCGAGGGCGCCGACGACGCCGGCCGGCTTGCGAAGCCCGAGTGCGAACGCCCCCGTGTCGGAGGGAATCACCTGTCCGAGCGGCGCGTACGCGAGCGCGGCCGCCTGCCGGAAGAGGTTCGGGACGAAGAGCGACTGGAACATCCCGAAGCCGAAGCTCGCGCCGCTCTCGCGTGCGAGCAACTCCACGACTTCCATCTGTCGCTCCTCGAGCACGTCGGCCGCCTTGAGGAAGATTCGCTGCCGCTCGGCGGGCGGCGTCTGCGACCACGCCGGGAAGGCCGCTGCGGCCGCCTCGACTGCGCGGCGCGCGTCGGCGGGACCCCCGGCGGGGGCGGTTGCGACGACCTCGCCGGTGAAGGGGTCGGTGTCCTCGTAGGTCGCGCCGTCCGCGGCAGCGACCCAGTCGCCGCCGATGTAGTGCCGGTATTCCTGTGCAGCGGCCGTGGCCATGATCTAGCTCCTTCCTCTCTCAGTTCCGGTGTGCAGCCGGTACCCGACCGGCAGCAGCTGGACGTTGAACCGTTCCTGGATCGTTCCCCAGATCCCGCGCGGCAGAAGCAGCGCGAAGCCGATGGCGATCCCGCCGAGCATCACGAAGTACCAGACGCCGCTGATCGAGACGTACGTCTGGAGCAGGTACAGGACGACTGCACCGATGATCGGCCCCTCGAACGTCCCGAGCCCCCCGACGAGCACCATGAAGATCATCCGCGCCGTCCAGTTGATCCCGAAGACGGAGTTCGGGCCGAGCGGCAGCACCGAGAGCTGCCAGGCGAGGATGATCGTTCCCGCCGCGGCGCACCCTGCGCCTGCGAAGACGAACAGGATCCCCTTGCCGAACAGCACGCGCACGCCGACGGAGGCCGCCGCCTCCTCGTCGTCGCGAATCGCCTGCAGCGAGCCGCCGAGCCGGCTGCGCAGGAGCACGAACAGCAGCAGGAGGAGCACGGCGACCGCACCGAGCGCCGCCCAGTACGTGTAGTGCAGCCGCTGGGTGGGCGTGTAGCGCAGGTTGAAAGGCAGCAGCGCCGACGTTCCGGTGCCGCCGCCGATGGCCGGGTTCGGATCGAGCGAGACGAGGATGGCGAACGCCTCCGCCACGACCCAGGTCGCGATCGCGAATGCGCCGTTGCGCAGCCAGAGCACGACGAACGCCACCGGGATCGCGATTGCGCCGCCGATCAGCGTCGCGAGGAGCATCGAGAGATACGGGTTCAACCCGTGCTGCACAGAGAGGAAGACGGCGGCGTACGCCCCCAGGCCGATGAACCCCTGCTGGCCGACGGAGACGAGCCCGCCGTAGCCGGCGAGCGCGTTCCACATCATCGCCATGATCATGAGGAAGTAGAGCTGGATCAGGTTGTTCTGCGAGTTCTCGCCCAGGAGGACCGGCGCGAACGCGAGTACGACGACGACGCCGCTCAGGCCGCCCGTGAAGAACATGGAGAGCGGCGTCCACCGCTTGACCCGGAAGCGGGGAGCCGCGACGGCGACCGCGGTGTCGGTCACGCGAACCTCCGCAGGGTGTAGCGGATGCGCGGCGCCTGGGCTGCGCTCCGCGCGACGAGGACGGCGAGGAAGACGACGTGCCCGGCGAGCGCGAAGTACTCCTGGTTGATCTGCGCACCCAGCTCCTGTGAGACGCCGAGGACGATGCCGCCGCCGAGCGTGCCCCACAACGAGCCGATGCCGCCGATCACGACCGCCTCGAACGCGTAGAGCAGCTCGTTCGCGCCCGCGTTCGGGTCGAACGCGGAACGCATCCCGTAGAAGACACCGGCGAGCGCGGCAATCGCGACCGCGATCGCGGTCGCGCGGGCGTACACGGCGCGCGCGTTGACGCCGACGAGCTCGGCTGTATCGGGATCCTCCGCGGTCGCACGCAGCTCACGGCCGAGCTGGGTGAAGCGGAGCACGAGCTGAAGGCCGCCGAGGACGGTGAACGCTATCGCGAGCGTCAGCACGTCGAACCAGGGGATCGAGAGCGTGCTCGAGACGTGCCAGCTCGCCGGACCGATCCGGCCCGCGTCGAGCGAGTGCACGTCGGGCGAGAAGAACTGCTGCAGGAGATTGGCGATCACGATCAGCAGCCCGAACGTCGTCAGGAGCGGCACGAGCTGTCCTGCGCGAAGGCTTCGTTCGAGCATCGTGCGCTGCAGCAGGTAGCCGACGACGAGCGCTCCCGGCAGCACGGGGGCGAGCGCGAGATACGTGGAGATGTGGAGGTGCTCGGTGAGCAGCAACGCCATGTAGGCGCCGATCAGAGCGAGCGATCCGTGTGCGAGGTTGATGATCCGCATGACGCCGAACATCAGCGCGAGCCCGCTCGCGAGCAGGGCGTAGAACCCTCCGAGCAGGATGCCGTGGACGACGTCCGCAACCCAGGTCACGCGGTCGCCTCCTGACGCCGCAGTCCGAAGTAGGCATCCGTCACCTGCTCGCGCGTCAGCTCGCCGCGCGCGCCCTCGAGCACGATGCGTCCTTCGAGCATGCACGCGATGCGGTCGGCAACATTCATCGCGCGGGCGAGATCCTGCTCCACGAGCACGATCGTCGTCCCGCCCTCGATCAGGCGGTGCAGCGAGCGGTAGACGCCCTCGACCGCGATCGGCGCGAGCCCCAGCGACACCTCGTCGAGGAGCAGGAGCCGCGGATTGGTCATCAGTGCGCGCCCGATCGCGGTCGCCTGCTGCTCGCCGCCCGAGAGGCTCGCTGCGCGCTTCCGCCGCAACGGCTCGATCAGCGGGAACGCCTCGAATACCTCGTTCACCGACCAGCTGCCGCCTCGTCCGGACGCCCGCGCGACGCGTAGGTTCTCCTCGACGGTGAGGTTCGGGAAGAGGCGCCGTCCCTCTGGGACGAGGACGATGCCCGTCTTGACGCGCCGGTGCGCAGCCATCGCGGTGATCTCCCGGCCGTCGAAGACGATGCGGCCCGCGGCAGGGCGGTGAGCGCCGGCGATCGCGCGCAGGAGCGTCGACTTTCCGGCGCCGTTCGCCCCGACGAGCGCGAGCGTCTCGCCGTCCGCGACCTCGAGCGAGACGTTGCGCACAGCCTGCAGCAGCCCGTGGCGGACGTCGAGCTCCTCGAGGCGGAGCAGCGCGCTCAATCCCGCTCCAGCGCCGGCCAAGCCGGCGCC
>JAICTB010000070.1 GCA_025936595.1 Thermoleophilia bacterium
GACCAGGCGATCCAGGCGGTGGAGGCGTATCTCTCCGACCGGATGCTGCCGCTCGTGGTGCAGCGCGCGAACGGCGGCGCGGTCGTTCGACCGCACGGCGACTGAGCGAGGGACGCCGCCGTCAGGCGGCCCCGTGAGTGGACCCAGCCGGGCTCGAACCGGCGGCCTTCGCGATGCCATCGCGACGCTCTCCCAACTGAGCTATGGGCCCTTGAAGCTTGGTCAGTGTAGCCCCGAACTCGAAATCCCGGGCCCAGTTCACGCGCAGACTCTGGTTGTTCTTCGCCGGGTCGACACGCAACTGAACGAGCGCTCGGCCGACCGACATGTCGAGCGGAAGGAGGTAGCATCGATCGAGATCGGCACAGTACGCGGCAATCGTGTCAATCTCTCCGAGTTCATATCCGCGGTGGATGAATCCGTCGGGTCCACGCCGACATCGGCGGGTCGGGACGAACACGACCCCTTGTCGAAACACCGCCCACTTGCACTGAACGCGCAGGAGCTTTGGGCGTAGATCGAGGATCAGGTCGTAACGTTCATCCCCGAGCGGCTGAAAGACGCCCGCACCGAACTTGAGAGCTTCGAGAACGATCGCTTGCTCGGCAAGCGTTCCTTTCTGGTCAGTCGTCAGCACCGACAACAGCGTAGCGCCGGCACCGGACGGACTGTTGCCCGTCCAGAAGACATGTCCTTTTAGGCCGTGGCTGCTTCGACCGTCTCATGCGGGACATCGTCCCACAACTCCTCGAGCCGGTAGAACCCGCGCGCCTCGGGCGTGAAGACGTGCAGCACCACGTCGACGTAGTCGGCGACGATCCACGTCGCTTCCTGCGCGCCGTCGACGGAACGCGGGAGCAGGTCGTTCTCCTGCTTCAGGCGGCCGTGAACCTCGTCCCAGATCGCCTTCGTCTGGCGCGCGTTGGCGCCAGTGCACACGACGAAGTAGTCGGTGTACGCGCACACGGGCTGCATGTCGAGGATGACGACGTCGCGACCGAGCTTGTCGTGCGTGAGGGCCGCGATCCGGCGTGCCTGTTCGAGAGGGCTCAAGCAGGCGAAGTGTAGCCGGAGCTGGGCAAATAGAGGCCTTCCGCACGAATGATCTCCGCGACCGCCGACGGAACCTCAGCGGTCACGTCCTCCCCGGCGGCGAGGCGCGCACGTAGTTCACGCGACGAGACCGGCGTCGGCTCGATCTCGAAGAAGAGCACCCGCTGCGGCTGCTCGAGCCGCGCCAGCACGCGCTCGAGGCGCTCGCGCGGAAAGCCCGGACGCGTCGCGACGCCGAGTCGCGTCCGGCGCAGCACCTCGTCCGGCTCCTTCCAGGACGAGAAGTCGCAGAACTCGTCGGCGCCGATCAGGAAGACGGGGTCACTCCATTCGGCGTGGGCGCGCAACGTATCGATGGTGCGCGCGTGCTCGTCGAGCAGCACGTCCTCGCCGGGAAACGCGGCGCGCGCCAGCCGCAGCCGCACCTCGGCCGGTGTGTCGACGTGCTTGTGGCCGGGATCCGCCGACACGAGGACCGTCAGCCGCTCCGCACCCAGCTCCTCCTTCGCGCGGCGCGCGAGCTCGACGTGGCCGCGATGCGGCGGGTCGAACGACCCGCCGTAGAGCAGGCTAGGCAAGCTCGAACTCGTCCTCGCCGATCTCCACCGTCGTCCCGTGCGTCGCACCCGCGGCACGCAGCACCCGCTCGAGCTCCTCGTCGGACGGCGGCGTGCCGAGGACGCGGAAGCCTCCCTCCGTGCGCAGGAGCCGCCAGCCGCGCACCTTCGGCTGCGGGCGGTAGACGAGGTAGTCGGCGAGCTCGTCCTCACCCCGTTCCTGCGCCTCCGGCTCCGGCACGAGCGTGAAGAGGCGGCGGCGGAAGTCCTCCAGCCCTTCGCCGGTCGCGCACGAGAGGCGGAAGACGGCGACGATGCGCGAGTCCTCGATCGTGAACGCGGAATCCGGCTCGATGTCGATCTTGTTCAGGACGACGATCTGCGGGCGTTCATCCAGGCCTGCGCCGTATGCGCCGAGCTCGTCGTCGATCGTCCGCCACTGCTCGTCGGCCGGATGCGATGCGTCGATCACGTGCACGAGCGTGCGCGCGCGCTCGAGGTGTGCCAGGAACTCGTGGCCGAGGCCGACGCCCTCGCTCGCACCTTCGATCAGACCGGGCACGTCTGCGATCACGAGCTGGCGCCCGTCCGGTGTCTCGACGGTGCCGAGCACCGGCTGCAAGGTCGTGAACGGATAGGACGCGACCTTCGGCTTGGCGTTCGAGATACGCGAGATCAGCGACGATTTGCCCGCGTTCGGCAGGCCGACCAGCGCGGCATCCGCGAGGAGCTTCAGATGCAGTTCGACGTCGCGCTCCTCGCCCGGGGGACCCACCTCGGCGAAGCGCGGTACCTGCCGGGTTGACGAGACGAAACGTGCGTTGCCCCGTCCGCCGTGGCCGCCGCGCGCGAGCACGACCCGCGCGCCCGCGTGCGCCAGGTCGGCGACGAGATCGCCGTCCTCGGTGAAGACCTGCGTCCCGACCGGCACCTTCAGCAGCGCGTCGTCGCCGTTCGCCCCGTGCCGGCGCGCGCCGCCGCCGTTCTCGCCGCGCGTGGCCTTGATCCAGCGGCGCCGCTGCAGCGAGGAGAGGTCGCGCAGCGACGGGTCGGCGAGCAGGACGACGTCGCCGCCGTTGCCGCCGTCCCCGCCGTCGGGGCCGCCCTTGGGGACGAACTTCTCGCGCCGGAAACTGAGGCCGCCGTCCCCGCCCTTGCCGGCCTGGACGTGGATCTTCACGCGGTCGCTGAACATCGCGCAACCGTAGCGCCGCGTGCCCGCTTCGGACACGGCCGTGCAGGGCACGTCCCTTGGTCAGACCAAAATGCGCCGAACTGCCACGATTGCTCCACAGGTCGCAGGCAAGCGAAATCGGGGAGCGGCGCGGGCTCAAAGACTGGCCGCTGAGGGCCTGTCCCTTGGTCAGACCAAATGTTTCGGGGTGCGGCTAGGCCTGCGGCTCGACGACCGAGACGAAGCGGCGCTCGCCGCTCGTCCGGAACTCGACCGTGCCTTCGCGCACTGCGAAGATCGTGTCGTCGCGGCCGATCAGGGTGCCGGGCCCGGGCCGGAACCTCGTGCCCCGCTGACGGACGATGATGTTGCCGGGCAGAACCGTCTGGCCGGCGAACATCTTCACGCCGAGATACTTGGGATTCGAGTCGCGACCGTTTTTGGAGGAGCCGAGGCCCTTCTTGTGTGCCATTACGCGTCCGCCTTCTTCGCCGTGAGCGCCGACTCGAGCGCCGCGATCGCGCCCTTCCGCGCCGCGTGCGCCTGCTCGTAGGCAAGCGCTGCCGCGAGCATCGGCCGGTTCCACGTCTTCGCGCCTTCGCCGATCTGGGCAACCGTCATCTTGTCGTAGCCGCTCGGCATCCCCTTGACGTGATCGTCGTGCACGGCCTCCGCCGGCATGGCCTCGGCCTGCTGCTGCTTGGGTGCCGCGGCGGCGGGCGCCTTCTTCTTCGCCGCACCGAGCGAGAACTCGATGCGCGACGTGGCGGCGCGGAAGCCGTTGTGGCGCTTGTAGCCGGTGCGGCGGCGGTACTTCCCGATCCGGATCTTCGGCCCGCGCTCGTGCGAGAGCACGGTCGCGGTCACCGTGACGCCGTCGGCGCCGAGCAGCACGTCCGGCGTGAAGCTCTTCCCCGCCTCCGTCTTCACGCGGTCCACCACGAGGTACTCGCCCTCGCGGACGCGGTACTGCTTGCCACCGAGACGGATGATCGCGTAGTCCATAAGCGTGGAAAATCGCAGGCACGGGCCCGCGAAGCTCGGGAATGATAGCGAGTCCTACTCGGACCCGCCGTCGATCCCCCACTCGCTCATCGGCGTGTAGCCCCAGTCGCCGTCGCCGTTCGCCGACGGCTCCGCCTCCTCGGCCGCGGGTGCTTCCGGCTCCGTCGTGGCCGTCGTCGCCGGCGCCGCCGCGCCCGCGGGCGACGTCTTGCGACGGTTCTTGCCGCCACGTGAGCCGCGGCGCGTCTTCTTCTTCGCCGGCACCGGCGAGTCGCCGTCCTCCTCGCCGAGCTCACGCCCCGGAACGTGGATCACCGGGCCGGGCTGCTCGGACCCCGCGTCGTCCGCCTCGGCGTCGGGCGTCTCGTCGGGCTGCGATGTCGCCGCCGCGGCCGCAGTCGACGTCTTCTTCTTACGATTCTTGCCGCCGCGCGAGCCGCGTCGCGTCTTCTTCTTCGGCGGAGCATCGGCGGCGAGAGCCTCCACGCCGACCGCGTCGAGCTCATCGCCCGCCGGTTCCTCGACCGGCTCGCCGGCCGCGTCGTCCTCGACCTCCACGTCGTCTTCGATCTCGTCCTCGACCGCGGCGTCTTCCTCGGACGGCCTCGCAGCGGCGGCGGGGCGCTTCGCGCGCGTCGGCCGCTCGGCCTCGGCCTCGGCGGTGAGCGGCTCGTCGGCCTGCTCGACGGGCGCGAGCAGCTCGGCCCACGCGAGCCCGTCGGTGATCGCCGTGACGCGCGCCGACACCTTCTTGCCGACCAGCCTCGCGGCATCCCCGACGACGACGTCGACGTCGTCGACCTTGCCCACGCCGGCATGCGGATCGTGGAGACCGACCTCGCCGAGCTTCAGCTCGAGCTCCTGGCCGACGTCCACCGGCAGCTCCGGCGCGACCTTCTCGAGCGTTCCCTGATCGATCACGCGGAAGTGATCGACGTGCTCGCCCTCAGCGCCGACGAGGAAGAACCGTCGCTTCGTCGTGTCCTCGAGCTCGCGCAGGCGCGAACCGCCGGGACCGACGACCAGCCACGCGACCTTCGCCGCGACCTCGACCTTGAATGCCTTGTCGCGCGAGCCGGGCGTGACGAGCGAGCGCAACCTGCGCTCGACGTCGACCGCCGCGGTGTGCTCCGAGACGACGATCCCGTCGCCGCCGCACGTCGGGCATTTCTTCGTCATGACCTCGCGCGGCCCGTCGGTGACGTTCTGCCGCGTCATCTCGACGAGGCCGAGCGGCGAGATCTCGACGACGTAGGTTTTCGTGCGGTCGCGCTCGAGCTCTTCCCCGAGTGCCTGCTCGACGGCCGCGCGGTTCTTCGGGCTCGCCATGTCGATGAAGTCGATGACGATGATCCCGCCGATGTCTCGGAGCCGCAGCTGCCGCACGACCTCCTTCACGGCCTCCAGGTTGTTCTTCGTGATCGTGTCCTCGAGGCGGCCGCCGGACTTCTTCGAGCGGGAGCCGACGAACCGGCCCGTGTTCACGTCGATCACCGTGAACGCCTCCGCGTAGTCGAAGATCAGGTAGCCGCCCGACGGAAGATCGACACGGCGGCTGAGCGTCGAACGGATCTCCTGCTCGACGCCGAACGCCTCCATCAGCGGCTCGCGCTCCTTGTACCGCGTGACGCGCTCCGCCATGTGCGGCGACGTCTTCTTCAGGTAGCCGACGATGCGCTTGTGCGTGCGGTCGTGGTCGACGAGCAGCCGCTCGAAGTCGCCGGTGAAGAGATCGCGCACGACGCGCAGCGGCAGCTCCGCCTCCTGGTAGACGAGCGACGGCGCCTTGGCACCCTCCGCCTTCGCCTCGATCGTCTTCCACAGCCGTTGCAGGAAATCGAGGTCGCGCTCGATGTCGTCGGCCGATGCACCCTCGGCGGCGGTGCGGACGATCACACCGCCCTTCTTCGGCGCGTGCTCCTTGAGGATCGCCTTCAAGCGGTTGCGCTCCTCGTCCTCGAGCCGGCGCGAGACACCCAGCCCTTCGCCGTGCGGGACGTAGACGACGAACCGGCCGGGCAGCGAGATCTCGGTCGTCAGCCGCGCGCCCTTCGTCTTCATCGGATCCTTCACCGCCTGCACGAGAATCTTCTCGCCGCGCTGGATCAGGTCGGTAATCTTGCGCGCCGACTTGCGGCCCTCGAGCTCCGGGCCGACGATCTCGTCGACGTAGAGGAACCCGTTCTTCTCGAGTCCGATCTCGACGAAGGCAGCCTCCATGCCGGGGAGGACGTTGTCGACGACGCCGAGATAGATGTTCCCGGCGATCGAGCGGCGCTCCGGGCGCTCGAGATAGACCTCGGCGACCTTGTCGTCCTCCAGCACCGCGACGCGCTTCTCGCCCGCATCGACGGAGATGACGAGCTCGCGCTTCGCCTTCGGGAGCGGCGCGCGCTTCGGCGGGGTGCGCCGGCGCGACTGCCCCTGCGAGCGCTGCTCGCGCGGCTTGCGCTCCTGCGGCTTGCGCCGCTCGGCCGGGGCCTCGACGCTCGGCGCAGCAGCCGCGGTCGCCCCGCCGCCTGCGGCTGTGCTCTTCTTGCGGTTGCGCCCGCCACGTGTGCCGCGGCGGCGCTTGGTCGGTGCAGTGGTGCTCGATTGTCCGTCGGTGCCCGCCGGTGCGGCGGGCGTGTCGACGGTCGGCTGTTCAACGTCGGGACGTTCCGTGGCGCGCGTCGGCAGCGCCAGATCCTCCGGCGACTTCTTGCGCCGGAAAAAGGACAGTGGCAAACGATCTCTCCTGTGATGAGCGCGCGCGCAGCCTCACTCGCCCCGCGAGAGGCGAAAGCGGGCGCGCGTCGCTGTTGGATGGGAAAAGCCTTGGCATAGGCCTTCCCGCAGGGTACCAGCGGCCCCCTCAGGCGGCTTCGACGGCAGGACGGAGCTTCGATCGACGTGCACGAATCGCCCGCAGGCGCTGGGAAAGGCGCGCCCAGGCCCAGGGCTCGACCTCGACGTAGCGGGTCGCCGACTGGCCGCGCGTCGACTCGAGATACTCGAACCAGGCGTCCGCTTCTTCGATCAGTAGGAGCTCGTGCGCTTCTTGGGTTCCGGTCAACGGCATCGGCATCACCTCCGGTCGATGCGCAAAAGCCTAGGACCCGGACCGGACGGACCTCTCCTGGAAGTAGCGCACCGCAGCTTCGCCGACCGCCTTCGTGCCGGCGTAGGCGATCGCACCCTTGATCGCCCAGCCGGCGACGGGGATGAAGTCGAGCAGCTCGCGGGCGACGGCACGGAAGCCGAGCCCTGCGCCGACGACGCCGAGCAACTCGACGGCGCGCTTGTTGTCGATCTCCTGGCCGTGTGCGAGCGCGATGCGCAGCACGAGCCGCGCCTGGTTCAGCGTCAGGACGGGCATGTCGACGCCGGGGATGAACACGGCGGCGGAGACGAGCGCGTTCTTCTTCGAGAACGACCGGATCAGCTCGTCGCACACCGCCTCGCGCAACACCGGGAGCCGCGCGGCGAGCGACGTGCCGTCCTCGCCGAGTCGGCGTGCGACCGCAGCGGCGATCTCCTCGATCGGGAAGCCGCGGCCCGGCGGCACGCGAACGAGATCCGTCGCGAGCACGTAGGGCATCGTCTCGGCGTCCGTGACGGCGACGATCGGGATGCCGGCGCGCGACGCTGCGTGCAGCTCGCCCTCGTCGGGCGCTCCGACCCAGACGAGCACCGCAGCGTGCTCGACGCGGTGCTCGGCGACCGCCGCGCTCTCCCCACCCTCACGCAACTCCCGCGCGAGCAACGGCACGAGCTCGCGCGCACCCGCGACCGCGAGCGGTCGCGGATCGCCGGCGCCGCGGCGCAGCTCGCGCACGAGCGAGAAGAAGGAGAGCGGCCCGAGCTTCGTCTTGCGCCGGCTCACGCGCGTCGCCGGCCGGAGCGCATCGCGATCGACTGCAAGACGCCCATCGCGAGGAAGTTCGTGATCATCGAAGACCCACCGACCGACACGAACGGCAACGGGATCCCGGTGATCGGCGCGATCCCCATCGTCATCGCGCTGTTCACGAAGACCTGGAACATGAACATGAAGGCGATCCCGCCGGCGACGATTGCGCCATAGAGGTCCTTCGCGCCGGCCACGATTTTCAGCGCACGCCATACGACGAGCAGGTACAGCAGCAGGAGGATCGATGCGCCGAAGAACCCCCGCTCCTCGGCGAGCGACGCGAATGCGAAGTCGGTGGCATGCTCGGGGAGGTAATTGAGCCGCGTCTGCGTCGCGCCGAGCACGCCGCGGCCGCGCAGCCCTCCGGCGCCGACGGCGGTGATCGACTGGCGCAGGTTGTATGTCGCTCCGCGCGGGTCGTTGTCCGGGTGCGTGAAGCCGGTGAGGCGCGCCGCCTGGTAGGGCTTGAGGACGTTCATCCCCGCCGCAGGGAGCAGCCACAGGACGGCGAGCGCACCGAGCGTCGCAAGCGCGACCAGCACGCCGAGATGGAGCCACCGTGTGCCGGCGACGAACAACACCGCTGCGAGCGCGGCGGTGTAGACGAGCGCGGTGCCGATGTCCGGCTGCACGAACACGAGCACGATCGGCGGCAGCCCGTAACCGAGCGTCGCGAGGGACGCCGCCGGCGAGCCAAGCGAGCGCGCGCGCTCGGTGATGAAGCCTGCGAGCACGAGGACGAAGAGGACCTTGCCGAACTCGGACGGCTGGAACGTGAAGAACCCGACGTCGATCCAGCGCCGCGAACCGCGCGTCGCGGCGCCTGCGGCCAGCACGAACACCATCACGGCGAGGGTCCCGAAGTAGATCGGCCGCCGGAAGCGCCGGAACGTATCGGGGTCGACAAGAAGCGTCGCGACGAACAGCACGCCGCCGACGCACGCGTACAGCGCCTGGCGCGTCATCGCCGACCCGCCGGGGTCGTGCCGCGTGATCCCGTCGATCGCCCAGAGCCCGTAGGCGACGACCGCGATCAGGGCGGCGAGCAGGACCCAGTCGAGACGGCGCAGGACGCCGCCGAGCCCGACCACATCCGCCTCCCGGCGGCCGCGCAGCCCGCGCGCTCTCGTGTCGACCGCTTCGATCGCCATCAGTCGCTCGGGTGGAAGGTCGTGGCGGCCCTCTTCTTGAAGTACTGCTCGAAGACCTGCAGTGCGGCCGGCGCCGCGGACGTGCCGCCGTGGCCGCCATTCTCGATCATGGCGCAGACGACGATCGTCGGCGCGTCGTACGGGCCGTAGCCGCACCACCAGGACTGCGTCAGGTTCTGCGGGTACTTGTCGCCGGGGACCGTGACGTTCTTCTCGGCGCTCCCGGTCTTGCCGGCGATGTCGACCGGGAAGCTCCCGAACACGCCCGAGCCCGTGCCGATCGACGCGTGCGTCGCCTCCTCGAGTCCCTGCTGCACGACGCGAAGCGCGGTCGGATCGACTCCCGTCGGCTCCGGCGGCTGAGCGCCGAAGCGGCGCAGCGTGCGCCCCTGCTCGCCGCTCGTCGCCGTCGACTCGACGTCTTCGGCGATGTGCGGCGTGACGAGGTTGCCGCCGTTCGCGATCATCGCGTAGAGGCGCGTCATCTGCAGCGGCGTCACGAGCATCTGCCCCTGTCCGATCGCCATCTGGATCGAGTAGCCCGGCTTCCACGTCCGGTCGACCTCGCTGAAGCCCTTGCTCGCCGGGTACTGCGCGCGGCGCCACTCCGGGGTCGGCATCAGGCCGGCCGCCTCGGGGCTCATGTCGATGCCGGTCTTCTCACCGAGCCCGAAGCGATTCGCCCACCCCTGCAGTGGATGGCCGCGGTCGGGCGGCAGCAGGTAGAAACGCTTGCCTAGCTCGTAGAAATAGGTGTCGCAGGACATCGCAAGCGCCGTCGGCAGGTCGATCCACTGGTCGATCAGCGGCGTCCAGTTGTTGAACGTCTGCCCGTAGGCGACGAGGTCGGGCGAGCAGAGGATCGACTCGTACGGCGTGACCAGATGCTCCTGCATCGCGGCGAGCGCGGTCACCGGCTTGAACGTCGAGCCCGGCGGATAGGCGGCGTCGATCGCGCGGTTGAGCGCGGGCGAGTTCTCCTCGGTCGCCTTCGTGCCGAGCACCGGAGCGAGCTTCTTCGGGCCGGGATGGCCGACGAAGATCGACGGCTTGTACGTCGGGTACGAGGCCATCGCGAGGATCGAGCCGTCCTTCGGGTTCATGGCGACGATCGC
>JAICTB010000044.1 GCA_025936595.1 Thermoleophilia bacterium
CCGCCAGGAGCGGAAGGGCCAGCCCTTCGCGCACGCCGGGTCCGTGGAGGCGCCTGATGCTGCGTTCGCCGACGCGTGGGCGCGCGAGCAGTACGGGCGTCGCGGCGAGTCGGCCGCACTGTGGCTCGTCCCCCGTGAATCGATCCACGCGATCACCGACTGGGCGGACGAGTTCGACCTGAAGTACCGCCGCGTGGACGGCTACTCGATCAAGGCACGGTTGAAGGAGGCACGTGAGCGCGCGGTCGGACCTGCTCCTGTCGATCGCTGACGACGAGCTGATCGTCGGCTGGCGCGACTCCGAGTGGACCGGGATCGCGCCGACGCTCGAGGAGGACGTCGCATTCTCGTCGATCGCGCAGAACGAGATCGGCCACGCGCGCGCGCTGTACGAGCTTGCGGCCGCCGAGCTCGGCACGAACGCCGACGCGCTCGCGTTCGACCGAGCGCCTGACGAGTACCGCTGCGCGCCGCTCGTCGAGCTGCATCTGCTCGAGTGGGCGCACACGATCGCGCGCCGCTACCTCTACGAGGAAGCCGACCGGGTTCGCATCGATGCACTGATGCGCTCGGACGACCCCGAGCTGGCAGGTCTCGCGGCGAAGATCGACCGCGAGGAGACCTACCACCGCATGCACGCCGAGATGTGGGCCGAGCGGCTGCGCGACGAGCCGCGATTTCGCGCCGCGGTCGAGGAGCTATGGCCGTATGCGCTCGGCGTGCTCGAGCCGGAGCTGCGGCCGGAGCTGGCGCGGCGCGTCGGTCTCGAGCCGGCGACGGCGAAGGAGCGCGGCGAGCACACGCCGGATCTGGCCGAGCTGTGGAACGAGATGACCGAGGTGCGCCGCTCGGAGCCGGGTGCGGAATGGTGACCGCCGAGCAGGTCTGGGAGGCGTTCGAGGAGATCCCCGATCCCGAGATTCCCGTGATCTCGCTCGTCGAGCTCGGCGTGATCCGTGACGTGACCGTCGACGGCGACCGCGTGCACGTCGCATTCACGCCGACCTTCCTCGGCTGCCCCGCGCTCGAGGTGATGAAGCGTGCGCTCGAGGAGAAGGTGAGCGCGCTCGGCGGCGACCCCGACGTCGAGGTCGTCTCCGACGACGCATGGTCGACCGACCGCATCTCCGCCGCGGGGCACGAGAAGCTGCGCGCGGCGGGCTTCGCCCCGCCTGCCCCGCGGGCCGCGGGCCCGACGACGCTCGTGGAGCTCCGGTCGAAGGCCTTCCGCTGCCCGTATTGCGGCTCGACGGAGACGACGCTCGAGAACATCTTCGGCCCGACGCCGTGCCGCTCGATCCGCTTCTGCGAGAGCTGCCGCCAGCCGTTCGAGCAGTTCAAGACGATCTAAGCAAGCTGGCCCGGAATCACCCCTTCGATCCCTCAAGGTGAGGGATCGAGATGCCGAAGCCTGCGGTGTGACGCTCTCCATCCACCGCCCCGCCGGCTGGACGCTCCGCCGCCGCGCGTCAAAGGCTGCAATCGCGGTCGCGCGCGCACCCAAGGTCGTGGTCCTCACCTCCTCCTACCCGCGCCACGAAGGCGACTACGCGGGCCGCTTCGTCGCCGACGCGGTCGCGCAGCTCAGAGGACGGGGCCTCGATGTCCAGGTTGTTCACCCCCGCATCGATGCGAACGGCGGCGGGTTGGTTGCGATGCTTCGGAGGCGACCATGGCGAATCGCGGGCCTGTTTGCCTCACTCGTCCTGGACCTCCGCCGCGCAGCGCGGAACGCCGACCTCGTCCACGCGCACTGGCTCGCCAGTGCGGCCGTGGCGCGCCTCGCCGGGAAGCCGTTCGTGGTCACCCTGCACGGCACCGGATCCGCCGGCGCCCTCTCGGATCTGTCACTCGCGACGAAAGCTCCATGGCTCGTCCGCTTCCTGCTCCGCCCGGCTCGGGCCGTGATCTGCGTGTCGGCGCCGCTCACCGAAGCGATGCAGGCGATCGGCATCGAGCAGGCGCGGCATATCCCGAACGGCGTCGCGATTCCGGTCGCCCCCGAGCATGGAGGCGACGGGAACTTCATCCTCTTCGCCGGGCGTCTTGCCGAGGAGAAGGGCATCCCCGAACTCGTGGAGGCAACGCGCGGCCTGCCGCTCGTCGTCGCCGGGGACGGGCCGCTCCGCGCGCTTGTGCCAAGTGCGCTCGGCTTCGTCGCACACGACGAGCTTGAGGAGCTCTACCGTCGCGCGTCGGTCGTCGTCCTGCCGTCGCACCGCGAAGGACTACCGCTGTGCGTTCTCGAAGCGATGGCACATGGCTGTCCCGTCGTCGCAACCCGGGTGGGAGGGATCCCGCAGCTCGTCGACGACGGCCGCACCGGGTACCTCGTCGAGCCCGGCGACCCCGAGGCGCTGCGCGGCGCGCTGCTGCGCCTGCTCGAAGATGCGGAGCTGCGCGCGACGATGGGTGCAGCCGGACGCGAGCGCGTCACGGCGATCTGTTCGTGGCCGCAGGTCACCGACCAGACCTTGGACGCGTACGGCTTCGCGGCCTGATCCCGCGGCGCCCAGGAACGAGTCCGTGCCCGGCCGTGTGCTGATCGTGCTGCCGACACTCGAGGCCGGCGGCGCCGAGCGGTTCAACGTCGAGCTTGCGGCTGCCCTGCGTCGAAAGGGCTGGGACTCGACGATCTTCTGCCTGAACAAACGTGGGGCGCTGCTCGAGCGGGCGGTGGAGGCTGGCGTGCCGGTC
Source organism: Thermoleophilia bacterium (assembly GCA_025936595.1). GTDB lineage: Bacteria > Actinomycetota > Thermoleophilia > Gaiellales > Gaiellaceae > PALSA-600. The sequence continues at coordinate 2,698 of JAICTB010000044.1, forward strand.
GTCGCGGGCTCACGCTATCGCGGCACGTCCGTCGTTCGGCTCGCGCTCAGCCTGATCGTCGGCTTGCCGCGCCTCTGGAAGCTCATCCGGCGAAATGATGCGACGATCGCGGGGCTCGAAGGTGTCGTCACCGTCCTCGCGGTTCCGCTGACGATACTGGCCCGGCGACCGCTGATCGCCGAGGTCCAGGTTGACCTCGATGGCAAGTTCGCGCGTCCGGGATGGATCTGGCGTGTCCTCGCCGCCGCCTCGCGCCGTTGCTACCCACGGTGCTCGCGGGTTGTCGCGATCTCGGAAGGCACAGCCGCATCGGTTGCGCGCATCGGCGCCGACGTGCCTGTCACCGTCATCCCGATGGCCGTCAATGCCGAGCGGACAGAGGAGCTCGCAGGGCCGCGGCCCCCTGCCGACGAGGTTCCGACGGTAGTCGCGGTCGGGCGTCTCATGCGCCAGAAGTCGTTCGATCTCCTGATTCGCGCGCACGCACGCGCGCGAGAGAGCGAGCCGCACCGTCTCGTCATCATCGGCGAGGGGGTAGAGCGTGGCACCCTCGAGTCGCTCGCGGAAGAGCTCGGCGTCGCGGACACCGTGGCGATGCCAGGGTTCAGCGCCAATCCGTACCCGGCGATGCGCTCGGCGAGCGCGCTCTGTCTAAGCTCGCGCTACGAGGGCATGCCAACGGTGATCCTGGAGGCACTCGCTCTCGGCTGCCCCGTGATCGCGACGGACTGTTCCGAGGGCGTGCGCTTCGCGCTTGCGGATGGCGAGCACGGTGCACTCGTCGAGGCTGACGACCCAGAGGCACTCGCCGCGGCACTGGTCGCGCATCTCCAAGATCCGTCGGCTCTGCGGATCAAGGCGGCAGCCGCCGTCGCGGGCGTGAGAACGGATCGATCCTTCGACGCGACCGCCGACCGGTACCTCGAACTGATCCGCCATGCACTGGCCCGCAGCGCGACGGTGCGGCTACGGCCGTCTAAGGGCGAGATCGCGGGCGCATGAGCGTGCTCGTGTTGTCCACGCGCCGGCTCGGAGAGCGCGTCAGGAGGGCACCGCTCGCGCGCTCCTCTTTCGGGCTGACCGTTTCACGCGGCGTCTCGGGAGCGCTCGTGATGCTCGCCTCCGTCCTCGTTGCCCGCGCCGCGGGCGCAACTACGCTCGGCGTCTTCGGGCTGGCGCTCACAGTCGGCGTCTACGCCTCCACTGTCGCCGACATGGGCGTCAGCCAGTACCTGCTGCCTGCGACCGGTCTCACCGCACGTGACCGGTGGCCCGAGTTGTGGGCGAACGCGTGGCAATTCGCCGTGCGTTCGACCATCCCGCTGCTCGCCCTCTACCTCGGCGCGGTGACGCTCTTGACGCACGGGAGTGAGCGGCTCGCGCTGCAGGCTGCCGCAGCGTGGTGGCTGCTCGTCCGCACGAGCGGCTACGCGCGGCCATTCTTCGTCGCCGCCGAGCGCGTCGGCATCGAAGCGACCGCGACAATTTTGGAAGCGACGCTTGCACTTGTCGCGATCGCGGCGTTCCTGCTCGTGTCGCATTCGGCGGCGCTCGCGACCTTCGGGCTCGCAACCGGCGCTGCCGTCGGTCTCGCCGTTCGAGTCCTCGGCCTCCGCTCGCTCGGCGTCACCGGGGGCTCCGCGACGCACGCCACACGAGCGCTGGTTCGCAGCACTGCGCCCTTCGCGGTGTTCAGCGTGCTCACCGTCCTCTACCTGCGAATCGACGTTGTCCTACTCGCGGTGCTGAAGAGCTCGCACGAGCTCGGCCTCTACCAAGCGCCCGTGCGCCTCGTGACCGCCCTGCTCATCCTCCCAGATGCACTCGCAGCGGTCCTGCTCACTCGTGGCGCGCGCACGGCGGGGCGTCCAGGCTCCGGCAGTCGCGAGGAACAGCTGCTCACAGTTGGCATCCCGCTCGGACTCCTGCTCGCCGGCGTCTGCGCCGTCGCTGGCAGGCAGATCCTCGGGCTGAGCTACGGACCCGACTTCCGTCAGGCTTGGCTCGCGCTGGCGCTGCTGACCGCGACAGTGCCGCTCGCACTGTTGGCTGCGATGAACGGGAATGGGCTTACCGCGCGCGGCCTTCAGTGGCCGCGCGTGGTCTGTTTGTGCGCTGCCTCGGTGTGCGCCGTTGCGCTGGGGATCCCCGCCATTGCCCGGTTCGGCTACGAGGGCGCCGCCGCTGTCAGCGTCGTCAATGAGCTCGTGCTCACGCTCGCATACGCGGTCGCGTTGAGGGCGCTCTGCGGGCGTGGTGCGATCCTCCTGCCCCGAGCACGACTGCTCTTCCGCCGCCGCGCAACTCGCTGAAGTCGTTCCACGTCAAACGAGCGAGAGCTTGCTGAAAACTCCCCCCAAAAGGGGCCAATCCTGTTCGAAACCGTGCTACAACGGGTGATGCAGTATGGGGTCTCGGAGGGGTCACGTCTCGGCGCTCTGCGCCGTCTTGCTCGTTGCGGCGACCGGTGCATCGGGAGCATGGGCGACATCGCTGCGCGTGCTCATCCGGCATACGCCGAACAAGACCGAGTCGAACCGCACGGCGAGGACGATCAGCGACATCGTCATCCACGACACCGAAGGTCGCTTCATCGGCTCGATCCGAACGCTGCAGAACCCCCGCACCGACGGCTCGGCGCACTTCGTCGTGTCGCGGCTGGGACAGATCGTGCAGCTCGTGCCCGTCACCGACGTCGCGTGGCACTCCGGCAACGCCTACTGGAACCTGCACTCGATCGGGATCGAGCACGAGGGTTGGGTCGGCCGGCGCGCGTACACCGAAGCCGAATACCGCGCTTCGGCGCAACTCGTCGCCTACCTCGCGCACCGCTGGGGCATCCCGCTCGACCGCAAGCACATCATCGGGCACAACGAGGTGCCGAACCCGAGACACCGCGGCTGGTTCGGCGGCGTCTCCGGCCACACCGATCCGGGGCGCTACTGGAACTGGGGCCACTACATGTACCTCGTGCGCTACTACAGCGCGCACCGCGTCCTCCCGCACTTCGTGAAGCAGATGGCGCTCCACAGCTCGCCGGAGCCTGCTGCGCCGGTCGTTCACGCGCCGAGGCGCTCGACCGTCGACCGCGGAGCGAAGGTGCGCGGCAAGGCCCTCTGGTGGTCCGGCATCGACCTGAACACGCGCTGGCGCCGCCACATCTGGAAGGTCGACTTCATGGTCGACGGCAAGACCCTCTACACCGATCACACCTGGCCGTTCTCGTTCCACCGCACGATCGGCTGGGACACCACGACCGTCGCGAACGGCTCGCACATGCTGACGGTGCGCGCCTACGGTACGCAGCACTATCGCGTGCGCAAGAGCATCCCGGTCCGCGTGGTCAACCCCCCGATGACGCTCACCGTGAACGGCGCCGGCTCCGGCGCCGCGGTGAGCGGTCTTCTCTCCCTCGGCGTGCGCGCCGACGAGCCACTGCAGCGCGTGTCGCTGTATGCCGACGGCCGCCCGGTGAGCCGCGACAGCTCCCTTCCGTACGGTCTCAGCTGGGACACGACGCAGCAGAGCGAGGGAGCGCACACCCTCGTCGTCTACGCGACCGGCGAGCACGGCCGCCGCGCCACGCTGCGCGTCCCCGTGATCGTCGCAAACGCGCCGTCGTTCCCGCCGGTGCTGGCGAACAGCACCTGGTCGGGCGGCGCGTTCATCGACCGCGAGTAACGAGCGCCCGTGCGCTCTACGCGGCGAGCGTCGGGTAGCGATCGGTGAGGAGCAGCAGGTACGCGTACGTCTGCGCCTGGTAGCGCAGGCAATACGCGCTCAAGTCGCGGAACCCGCGCGGCGAGCGGCCGGTGGCGAGCGCGTAGAACGCGCCGAGGAACGCAATGACGTAGAGGACGTACACGAGCACGGTCGCGAGCACGTACGCAGGCAGCGCGAGCACGACACGCAGCGCCGTCTTCCACCGCTCCTGCTCCCCGGGTGGCGCGATCGCGACGTCGACGGGATACGTGCCTGCCCAGCCGCGAAACGAGGGGTACGGATCGGCGACGAGGTACAGGTAGGCGTAGACGTGTGCCTGATAGCGAACGAGCCGCGCCGTCCACGCGTGCACGCCGGCCGGCGGCGCGCCGCGCACGAGCGTGATGAACCAGTTGACCACGGCGACAGGCAGGGCGACGTACGTCCACAGCGCGAGCACGAACAGGTGCGGCAGCCCGAGCAGCCAGCGGAATGCGACCGTCAGCCGCCACCGGCGCAGGTCGTCGTTCACGACGAGGCGGATCGGGTGCCGCGACGGCGCCTCCACCCCTGTGAACGCCGCGTCGCGCTTCTCGAGGAACGCGGCCACACCCTCGCGGAAGTCCGGCGTGGCCGTGAGCTCTGCCTGCGTGCGGGCCTCGAGCTCGAGCTGCTCGGCGAAGGTCGAGCCCTCCGCGAGGTCGAGCAGCCGCTTCGTCTGCCAGACGGCGCGCGTCGGCATCGCCGCGAAGAGCTCGGCCACCTCGTGCGCCCGCTCGAGCAGCTCCTCCGCGGGCACGACCTCCGAGACGAGCCCCCACGCTCGTGCCTCGTTCGCGTCGAGCCGACGGCCGGTCGTCAGCCACTCGAACGCCCGCGCTGCACCGAGCAGCCGGCGCACGAGCCACGTGCCGCCCGAGTCCGGAACGAGGCCGATCTTGATGAACGCCGGCACGAAGCTCGCCGAGTCGGCCGCGATCCGGACGTCGCAGGCGAGCGCGAGCGACATTCCCGCGCCCGCGGCCGCACCGTTGACGGCGGCGATAACCGGCTTCTCGAGCGCACGAATCGCGAGCACGTTGCGGTGGTAATTGTCTCGCAGGTTCTGCGCGACGTCGCCCGCGCCGCTCGAGAACTCCTGCAGGTCCTGCCCGACGCAGAAGCCGCGCCCGGCGCCCGTCAGCACAACCGCGCGTACGGCCGAGTCGCGCGCCTGCTCGAGCGCCTCGAAGAGACCCGCGTGGACCGACCGGTTGAGCGCGTTCAGCACGTCGGGGCGGTTCAGCACGATCGTGAGGACGCTGTCCTCGCGCGAGACTTCGACGTCGGCCATTGCGGCAACCATAATCGTCGCCATGGACCGCTACAGCGCGTATCCGAGCATCGAGCTCGATCGCCCCGCCGAGCACGTGCTCCGGATCACGCTTCGCGCGCCGGGGAGGCTGAACGCGGTCAGCGGCGCGATGCACGGCGAGCTCGCTGCCATCTGGAAGACAATCGCGGAGGACGACGAGACGCGGGCCGTCCTCGTACGCGGCGCGGACGGCGCGTTCAGCGCGGGCGGCGACCTCGACCTCGTGCTGGAGATCGCGAATGACCCACAGACGCGCACACGTGTCTTCGAAGAGGCGCGCGACCTCGTCTACAACGTGATCGCCTGCCCGAAGCCGATCGTCTCGGCCATGACGGGCCCGGCCGTCGGCGCGGGGCTCGCGGTCGGCCTCCTGGCGGACGTCTCGATCGCGACGCCCCGAACGAAGATCGTCGACGGCCACACAAAGCTCGGCGTCGCGGCGGGCGACCACGCCGCGATCGTGTGGCCACTCCTCTGCGGCATGGCGAAGGCGAAGTACCACCTGCTGCTCTGCGAGCCGCTCGACGGCGTCGAGGCGGAGCGAATCGGGCTCGTATCGCTTTGCGTGCCGGACGACGAGCTCGAGGAGCGCGCGCTCGCAATCGCGTTACGTCTCGCAGCGGGCTCGCAGGCGGCGATCCGCCACACGAAGAAGGCACTGAACGAGTGGCTGCTCGCAGCCGGCCCGGCGTTCGACACCTCGCTCGCGCTCGAGTTTCTCGACATGGCGGGCGCCGACGTGCACGAGGGTGTCGCCGCCGTGCGCGAGAAGCGCGCGCCGCGCTTCTAGGAGATCTCGGCGAATTCGACGGTGAACGGATGGCCCATCGCGGCGGCGTCCTTGCCGGTCGCGGCGAACTCCGGCGAGCCGGCGGCCGCCCTGAACGCGTCCATGTCAGGGAACTCGAACTCGGCGTAGTAGCGATGCTCGGGCTCACCCATCGCGGCACCGAAGATCCTGCCGTGCCGGAACGTCGCGCCCGGCACCTGCTCGCACAACTCGACGTGCTGCGCGTAACGCGTGGCGTCCGGTTCCTCGCCGTACAGTACGAGCACCTTGACCATGCCGTCCCCTTTCGTCGAAGAGAACGCAGCGTAACCTGACCTCGGCCGCCGTCTTCATGTGCGTCGTCGCCGGGCTCGCCGGCTCCGTGCAGGTCGCGGTGATGGGCCGGTTCGGCGATCGCGTCGGCGTGCTCGAGGCGCTCACCTTCGCGACTGCGATCCAGCTCGTCCTGTCGCTCGCGATCCTCGTCGCCGCCCGCGCGGGCCTCGGCGGGCTCGGCAGTGCGTTCCGCGCGCCTGCCTGGATGTGGCTCGGCGGGCTGATGGGGCTCGTGGTCGTCCTGTCGATCACCTTCGCGCAGCCGCGCATCGGCGCCACCGCGACGATCGGCATCCTGATCGCCGGGCAGCTCGTGATGGGCGCGGCGATCGACCGCTTCGGGCTCTTCGGCGTCGACCGTATCGGCATCTCCGTGCCGCGCGCGGCGGGAATCGTGCTGCTGGGAATCGGCGCCGCGCTCTCGCTCGTTCGGTAGTCCGTGACGCACAACGCCAAGGTGTGGACCGCGCTGGTCACGGTCTACGTGATCTGGGGCTCGACCTACCTCGGCATCGCCGTGGCCGGCGAGACGATCCCGCCGCTCTTCGCCGCGTCGACCCGCTTCATCGCCGCGGGCACGCTGATGGCGCTGATCGTGCGCAGCCGCGGTGGGTCGTTGCACGTGCCGCGGCGCGCATTTGCCTCCTGCGTCGCGATCGGAATCCTCCTGCCGGGAGCGAACTCGGTTCTCTTCTTCGCGGAGCGGAACGTGCCGACGGGCCTCGCGTCGCTGATCATCGCGTCCGTGCCGCTCTGGGTCGCGGTGCTGCGGCTCGCGGGTCGCGAGCGGCTCCCGTGGCAGGTGCTCGCCGGCGTCGGCGTCGGCTTCGCGGGAGTCGCCGTGCTCGCGCAGCCGTCGGGCGGCGCGAGGGCGTGGGGCATCGCGCTGTGCGTCCTCTCGGCGCTCATGTGGTCGAGCGGGTCGTTCCTTTCGGCGCGCCTGCCGATGCCGGCAGATCCGTTCGCGGCGACGACGTACGAGATGCTCGCCGGGGGCATCCTGATGTTCGTCCCGTCGCTCTTCACGCTGCACGCGTTCTCACCGTCGCTCCATTCGATCCTCGGCTGGATCTATCTCGTCGTCTTCGGCTCGATCGTCGGCTATACCGCCTATGTCTGGCTGCTCGCGAACGCCCCGCTCGGCCTCGTCTCGACCTACGCGTTCGTGAACCCTGTGATCGCGATCACGCTCGGCGTGCTCTTCCGCGGCGAGCATCTGACCTGGCGGCTGCTCGTCGGCGCGGTGGTCGTCGTCGTGGCGGTCGCGACGGTGGTGCGAAAGGAGCCTCCCGTGGCGGCGCAGCTGGAGGAGGGTGTTCGTTAGCGTGGCGGGGTGGCAGAGCTGATCGTCGGCCGCGTCGTCGCGGCGAGCGACCATCCGGGCTCGCGCGGGCCGTCGTATCTCCTGCGCGTCGATCTCGGCGGCCGCGGCGAGCGAACGGCTCAGATGGAGCCGGGCGGGTATGCGAAGGACGGCCTCGAAGGGACGCTCGTCGTCGTGTCGGTCGACGGCGACGAGGCGATCGTCCTCGCCGCGCGCTCGCACGCGCACGGCACCGTGCTCCTGCGCCCGGACGCGGACGTCGAGCCCGGCACGCTCGTCGCGTAGGGCTCTCCGTCAGAGCGGCAGCGGGCGGCCTGCGACCGGCGAGGAGTGGATCAGCGACGTGGTCGTACGGCCGTAGGGCGCGAAGCGATCGAGCAGCGGCTCGAGGTCGTCGAGCGAGCGGAGGTGCACCTTGAGGAAGAAGCAGTCCTCGCCGGTGATTCGATGGCACTCGACCACCTCTGCCGTGTCGTGCGCCAGCTCGCGGATCCGCGCGAGCGCGCCGGAGGACGGCGCGACGCGAATGACCGCGGCCACCGGATAGCCGATCGCGCGCGCATCGACGGCCGCGTGATAGCCGGTGATCACGCCCTCCCGCTCGAGCCGCTGGAGGCGCTCGCCGACGGCGGGCGCCGAGAGGCTGACGCGACGCGCGAGCTCGGCGATCGACAGCCGGCCCTCCGCGCTCAGCTCGGTGATGATGCGACGGTCGACATCGTCGATCGGCGGCCGATCGGAAGGCATTGCGGCCAGCTTACCTCCGATCTCTCGAAAATCCGGCCGAAGCGCCTACGAACGCCGGAACACTGCGCCCATGGGACGAGGTCAGGCCTACTTCGTCGGCAGCGCGGTCTTCCACTATCTCGGCCCGTCGTTCGCCGTGCTCCTCTTCGCGCAGGTCGCGCCGCTCGGCGTCGCGTGGCTGCGCATCGCAACGGCCGCAGTGGTCTACGCCGCGTGGCGCCGGCCGTGGCGCGTCGCCCGCCGCGCCTCGCGCCACGTGATCGCGATGGGCGTCGTGCTCGGGGTGATGAATCCCTGCTTCTACCTCGCGATCGCACGCCTCCCGCTGGGCACGGTCGCGGCGATCGAGTTCGTGCCGGTGGTCCTCCTGGCCGCGCTCGGCGCGCGCGGGATCAGGAACGCCGCCGCGCTCGCGCTCGCTCTCGCCGGGGTCGCGTTGCTCGCCGACGTGCGGCTCACCGGCGCGCCTCTCGGCTTCGTGCTCGCGCTCGCAAACGCGGCACTGTTCGCGCTGTACATCGTGCTCGCACACCGCGTCGCGCGGCGGCCGGAGCTCGCCGGCATCGACGGGCTCGCTCTTGCGATGTGCGTCGCGCTCGTCGTCGTGACTCCGATCGGCATCGTCGCAGCGGCTCCCGCAGTCGCGTCGCCGCAGCTGCTCGCCGCCGGGCTCGGCGTGGGCGTCACCTCCTCGGTGCTGCCGTACGTCTTCGACCAGCTCGCAATGGCGCGCATGCCGCGCGCGACCTACGCGCTCTTCGTGTCACTGCTGCCCGCGACCGCCACGGTGATCGGCGTGATCGTGCTCGCGCAGTTCCCGCGGCCCGCCGACATGGGGGCGGTCGGTCTCGTCGTCGCCGCGGTCGCGCTACACCGCTAGAGACAATCGCTAGAGACAGATGTCGTCCGGCTTGACCGGGACCCGCGTCAGCGGTCGGCCGGTCGCCGCGCGCAGCGCCGCGGCGACTGCGGCGCTCGAGACGACGGTCGGCGGCTCGCCGACTCCCTTCAGGCCGTAGGGCGCGTCGGGCTCGGGATCCTCGATCAGCACCGACTCGACCGGCGGCATGTCGAGCGCCGTCGGGATCAGGTAGTCGGTGACGCTCGCGTTCGTGATCAGGCCGTCCCGCGTCTGGATCTCCTCCATCAGCGCGAGCCCGATCCCCTGCGCGGTGCCGCCCTCGATCTGGCCCTCGACCTGCTGCGGGTTGACCGCCTTGCCGACGTCCTGCGCACAGCCGATCCACACGATCCTGGTCAGGCCGAGATCGACGTCCACCTCCGCCACGACCTTCATCGCGCACGCCGCGAACGCGACATGGGCGCGCTCACCCGTGATCTGCCCCGTCTCCGGGTC
>JAICTB010000163.1 GCA_025936595.1 Thermoleophilia bacterium
GGAACGCCGCGACGATTCCCGTCAGCACGTCACCCGTGCCTGCGGTCGCGAGCGCCGGCGTGCCGTACGCGGCCACGAGCACTCCTTCGCGCGGCGAGGCGACGATCGTGTCGGCGCCCTTCAGCAGCACCACGGCGCCGAAACGCGAAGCCGTGCGGCGCGCAGCATCCAGCCGATGCTCGTCGACCTCGCGGCTCTCCACATCGAGCAGCCGCGCGAGCTCGCCGCTGTGCGGCGTCAGCACGGTCGGCGCCGCACGCGTGAAGGGCTCGAGCTGCCAGAGCGCGTCGGCGTCGAGCACGACCGGCAATTCGAGCTGCTCGAGGAGGATGCGAACGAGCTCGATGGTCCCGTCGCTGCGGCCGAGGCCCGGGCCGATTGCGACCGCGTCGGCCTTCTCGGCCGCTTCGAGGATCGCATCCGAGGACCGCGGCAAGAGCCGCCCCGACGAGTCCTCGGGTAGCGGCCGCTTCACCACCTCGAGCAACCTCGTCTCGAGCACGGGAAGCGTGGACTCCGGCGCGGCGACCGCGACATACCCCGCGTCGGCACGGAACGCCGCAAGCGCGGTGAGCATCGGGGCGCCTGTCAGCCCGCGAGAGCCGCCGACGACGAGCACCGAGCCGGCGCTGTACTTCGTCGAGACCGGGCCCTTCTGCGGCAGCTCGAGGAGCGCCGACGCCGGAACGAGTGCGTGCTCGTGCTCGCGCGGGCGCAGGCCGATCGGCGCGATGTGGACTGCTCCGGCGTGGGAGCGGCCGGGCGCGATCGCGAGCCCGACCTTCGCGGCGCCGAAGGTGACGGTCGCCGCCGCGTCGACCGCGACGCCAGGCACCTCGCCCGTGGACGCGTTGACCCCGGACGGGACGTCGACGGCGACGACCGGGCGGTCACACGCGTTGATCAGCTCGATCATCCGCGCAGCGTCCTCGCGCGGTGCATCGCGCAGCCCGATCCCAATGAGCGCGTCCACAACCACGTCGGGCTCGCCGAGATCGCCGACGCTCTCGACGACATGAACGTCGCGACCGCGCTCGCGCAGGATGCGCGCGCACACCTTGCCGTCTCCGCCGTTCGAGCCGCCGCCGCAGACGACGGTGACGCTGCCGGGGAACCGGCGCAGAACGAGCTCGGCGACGGCATTTCCCGCCCGCTCCATCAGCTCGTCGAGCGGCCCCGGGTGCGCCTCCTCCGCACGCCGCGTCTCGTCGGCGGTGAGGAGCGCCTGCAGCCTCACGCGTCCACCACCACGGCGACGGCCGCGGCGAGCTCGCGCGAGTGCGTCATCGAGAGCTCGATCTTCGCGGCGCCGACCCGCTCGGCCCAGGCGGCCGTGCGGCCGGTCAGGTGCACGCCCGGCTTCGGGCGTCCGCGCACCTCGATCTCCTTCCAGGTGAAGTAGACGCCGGAGCCGAGCGCCTTTCCGACGGCTTCCTTCGCCGCGAAGCGGCCGGCGTAGTGCTGCGGCGGATTCGGCTTCGAATCGCAGTAGGCGCGCTCGGCTTCGGTGAAGCAGCGTTCCTTGAAGTCGGCGCCGTAGCGGGCGAGCGCGCCGCGAATCCGCTCGATCTCGATCAGGTCGACGCCGATCCTCAAAGATTGCGTTCCAGCCAGTCGGGGACCTGGGCGATCGACGAGACGATCGCGCCCGGCTGCACCTGGGAGCGCTCGACCTCGTCCGGCCGGAACTTGCCCGTGCGCACGAGGATCGTCTTCATGCCGTGTCTGTGCGCGCCGACGACGTCACCGTCGAGGTCGTCTCCGATCATCCACGTGAGACCGGGCTCCGCGTCGAGTGCCTCGAGCGCCGCGGCGTAGTAGGCAGCACTCGGCTTGCCGAGCACGGTCGCCTCGGTATTGGCCGCGTACTCGAGCCCGGCGACGAACACGCCGGTGTCGAGGCGCGGGCCGTCGGCGGTCTGCCACCAGCGGTTCTTGTGCAGGCAGTACAGGTCGGCGCCCGCCTCGAGCTCGTGGAAGGCGCGGTTCAAGTTGAGGTAGGAGAAGACGCGGCCGACCTCCTCTCCCTCGTCTGCGCCGCCGACGAGCACGGCGTCGACGTTCATGCCGACGAGCTGCAGCCCGTCGAGGTCGTCCAGGATCCCGGGCATCGTCAGCGCGAGGACGCGGCGACCCGCAAGCGTGCGCGCAGCGACGCTGCCGGTCGTCTGAAGCTCCTCCTCGTGGATGTCGAAACCCATCGCGCTCAGCTGCTCGACGAGCTGCGCGCGCGAGCGGGTGGTCGAGTTCGTGACGAAGCGAAGGCGGTGCCCGGCCTCGCGCAGACGCCGCACGGCGCTCGTCGCTCCTGCGATGGGGGCGCCTGAGACGTGCAGGACCCCGTCCACGTCGAGGAGAATCGCCGCCATGGACAGCGAGTCTATTCGGTCGGAGATCGCCTTCCGCTTCTCGCGCTCGAGCGGCCCAGGCGGCCAACACGCGCAGAAGAGCTCGACGCGCGTCGAGGCGCTCTTCGACGTCGAGGAGTCGGTGGGGCTGAGCGAGTCGGAGCGGCGGCGCGTGCTGGAGAAGCTCGGTCCGGTCGTGCGCGCGATCGCGCAGGACGAGCGCTCGCAGCTTCGCAACCGCGAGCTCGCGACGGCGCGGATCGTCGAGCAGCTGCAGGAGGCGGTGAAGGTGCGCCGGCCGCGGCGCGCGACGAAGCCGACGAAGGCGTCACAGGAGCGGCGGCTCGACGAGAAGAAGCAGCGCGGCGAGACGAAGCGGCTGCGGCGCTCGACGGGCGACTGACTAGGCTTGGCCGCCGTGAGCGGCGACCCGTATGCGGTGATCCTCGACCAGGCGCGCGCGAGCGTGGCGGCCGGGCGCAATCCGGACTGGAGCGTGCTCGAAGCGCGCCTGCGCGCCGTGCAGTCCGCGGAACGCGATCCAGCCGCCGAGGGGCGCGCCTTGCAGCAGCTGAAGGCGCTCGCGTCCGTGCAGCGCGCGCGGGCGCGGCTCGCTCCGGAGACGTCGTCCGCGACCGCGCCTGCGCCGGTGCGCCGGCCGGCGCTCCTCCGGGACCGCCCGACGATCACGGGCACGATGGATGTGCGCCGCGAGCGCGACGGCGATCGGTTCGTGCTCCGCTGGGACCTGCGGCCCGACGTGCTGCGGTGGGAGGCGCGCGTTGCCGAGCGCGTGGGCGCCCGCGGTCAGTACGAGGCTCGTGAGGAGCGCGACCTCCCGGGAGACGCGACCGAGCTCGAGGTGCCGCTCGCCGACGTCGCGCTGCGCGTTCACCTGATCGGCCGGGGCCGGGGCGGGAAACTCGTCCGGCGCGCCGTAATGTCATCGCTCACGCGCGAGTCGTGGGGCGAGCGGTGGCAGCGCCGCGCGAGCGCGGCCTGAGCGCGTAGTGACCCGCGTCGGGATACGTGTATTTGCGGCCCGCTCCAACCGGGGTCAGACCCCGTCATGTCTCGACCGGACATGTCGGTTGGCATGGTTGAGCGCCGCAGACTGGACGATGGCCGAAAGAGACACCTGCGAAATCGTGTCGTAGAGCCAAAGGCGGGGTCAGACCCCGGGTGTCGGATACGGACAGGTCTCTTCCAGGCACTGCCGTCCGCCCCGCTCGTTACTTCGAGCGCACGAGGCGGGCTACTGCGTCGACGAGCTCCGTCACCTTCTCGTCGCCGCCTTCGCGGACGCAGTGGCGGACATGATCCGCGAGCAGCTTCAGCGCAACGCCGTCGAGCGCGGCGTTCACCGCGGAGATCTGCGTGAGCACGTCGATGCAATAGCGCTCCTCGTCGACCATCCGCTGCAGGCCGCGCACCTGGCCCTCGATCCGCTTCAGCCGCTTCGCCAAAGCCTCCTTCGCGTCGCTGCGGACATAACCGTGAGTCATGCGTATGCCTCCGGGTCGGCGTCGAAGGTGTGCTTGCAATGCGCGCCGCAGAAATAGACCGTGCGACCGCGGTAGCTCGACGACGGGCTCGCGGCGGCGCGATCGACTGTCATCCCGCAGACCGGATCCTTCGCGCCCCGGCGCAGCGTCACCGCGAACAGCGCGACGAACACGACGGCGAAGACGATGTCGAGCACCGAGGTGTAGTTCCACGTCACCGGGCGCTCCGCGATCGACGTGATCGACGGACGGTGACTCGGCACGAGCCCCAGGAGCGAGAAGATGCCGTCGACCGCGAGTGCGGCGACCACCATCGCACCGAACATGACGCCTGTGAGCAGCGCGGCGGCGCGCGCGCCGTAGTACTTGCGGTAGGCGACGACGATCGGGACGATGATCAGGTCGGCGTAGAGGAACGCGATCACGCCAGAGAAGGAGATCCCCCCTCCCCACAGCACCGCGGCGAGCGGCACGTTCCCGATCGAGCAGACGAACGCGAGCGCGGCGACGAGCGGCCCGACGAGCACGTTCTCGACGAGCCGCAGCGGCGCCCATGCGCCCGTGATGAAGAGCCCGTTGAAGAAGCCGCGCGGCAGCAGCGAGACATAGCCGGCGATCACGAAGCCCGCGACGATCTCCTTCCACAGCATCTGCACGTCCGCGCGGAAGTTCAGCGCGACGTCCGTCGCCGTCGGATGCATGTGGCCTGTCTCCGCCTCGCGGGCATGCGCGCGGATCTCCTCCTCGCGACGCCGCGACACGAGTAGATGCAGCGCGCCCCACATCAGGAGGATCAGGAAGATGCCTCCGACGAACTCCGCCAGCGTGAACCGCCAGCCGAGGAAGAGCCACAGCACGAGCCCGAGCTCGAAGACCAGGTTCGTCGACGCGAACTGGAACGCCATCGCAGAGGGGAAGCTCGCGCCCTTCTGGAAGAGCGACTTCGCGATTGCGATCGCGGCGTAGGAGCAGGACGAGGACGCGGCGCCGAGACCGGTCGCGAGCGCGATCTCGCGCGCGCCGCGACCGCCGAGCGCGCGCTCGAGCCGCGCCCGCGGCACGAACGCCTGCACGGCGCCCGACAGGGCGAAACCGAGCACGAGCGCCCACCACACCTCCCACGCCATGCGTGCGGCGTTGACCAAGCCGTCGACGACCCACATACCCTGGTAGGGTATCTGTTTCGGCGAGAAGGCGGTTAGCTCAGCGCCAGTTCGGGCGCTGGCGGTCGTCGAGCTGACGCGAATCGACGCCGTAGACGGCGCCGAGCACGCACACGGCGACGAGCGCGAGGAAGAAGAGGATTGCGGTCATGCCGACATCCTGCCTCGCAGGGACTATCAGAACAAATCGTGTTAAGATTGATTTTGATCATGGAACCTGATAGATGGCTCGGCGTCGAGATCCGCCACTTCGCGGCCCTGCAGGCCGTCGCCGCCGAGGGGTCGTTCGGCCGCGCGGCGCAGCGGCTCGGCTACACGCAGTCGGCGATCAGCCAGCAGATCGCGACGCTCGAGCGCATCGTCGGCGAGCGGCTCGTCGACCGCCCCGGCGGCCCCCGTCC
>JAICTB010000290.1 GCA_025936595.1 Thermoleophilia bacterium
ACATCGCGCAGACGAACATCATCGGCGAGCTGCTCGACGTCGATGCCGAGGTCGGCCTCCCGCCCGACCTCGATCCCGACGAGACGGGTGCGGAGATCGGCCGGCGCTATATGTCGCTGTGGGACGAGCTGACGAGGGAAGAAGTGTTCGGGGCCGACGAGCGCTTCCGCGTGGACGAGCGCCTTCATCGGCTGAACAAGCTCGGCTTCGACGTCGAGGAGATCCAGGTCGAGGTGGCCGCTGACGGCTACCACCTGCGTCTCGAGCCGCAGGTCGTCGAGCCGGGGCACCACCGTCACCGGCTGCTGCGTCTGACGGGGCTCGACGCGCAGGAGAACCAGGCTCGGCGGATGCTGAACGACCTCGCGCGCTACCGCGAGGCGCTCGAGCGGCGGGAGAAGCGGACGATGGCAGAGTCGGTGGTCGCGTCGATGTGGCGCCAGGAGGTGTTCGAGCCGACCGTCGCCGCGGTGCCGGAAGAGCTGTGGGCGCGGCTCCCGGCGGCCGAGGTCTTCCACCAGGTGCTCGAGCACCGCTGGTTTCTCTCGGAGCTCGCGGGCAAGGACGTCGGGATCGACGAAGCCGTCCGCTCCTACGTGCACTCGGAGCTGCCGACGCGACGGCCCGAGCGCATCGTTCTCGAGGCACCGCCCGAGGAAGCGTAGGCTCGGCAAATCGACGCCTACCGCACACCGGACGAACGCTTCGCGAGCCTGCCGGGCTTCGATTTCGAGCCGCGCTACCTCGAGCACGGCGGCCTGCGCATGCACTATCTCGACGAAGGCGCCGGCGAGCCGATCCTGCTCCTGCACGGGGAGCCGACGTGGTCGTTTCTCTACCGCAAGGTCATCCCGCGGCTCACGCCGTCGCACCGCTGCCTCGCTCCCGATTACTTCGGCTTCGGGCGCTCCGACAAGCCGAGCGATCCCGGCTTCTACACCTACGACAACCACGTCGCCTCGATCGCACGCTTCGCAGACGAGCTCGACCTGCGCGGGATCACGCTCGTCGTCCAGGACTGGGGCGGGCCGATCGGCTTCCGCTTCGCCGTCGAGAACGCCGACCGGATCGCCCGGCTCGTCGTCCTGAACACGGGCATCGGGGCGCGCGCGCCGAACGAGGAGTGGCTGCGCTTCCAGGCGTTCATGCGCCGAGTGGGAACCGAGATCGTCGCTGGGCAGCTGGTCGCGCTGACACTCGCGCAACCGGCGGGCGATGACGTGATCGCCGGCTACGACGCGCCGTTCCCCGTCCCGCAGTCGCGCGTCGGCATCGTTCAGTTTCCGGAGGAGGTGCCAACGTCGAGCGACCACCCGAATGCGGCCAGGATGCTCGAGGTGCGAGACGCACTACGCTCGTTCGACCGTCCGGCACTCGTGCTGTTCGGCGACAGCGATCGCATCTTCACGCGCCGCGCGGCCGAGGTGATGGCGGAGCTTCTGCCGCGCGCGGAGCTCGACCCACCGCTCGAAGGCGCCGGCCACTTCCTGCAAGAGGATCGCGGCGAG
>JAICTB010000256.1 GCA_025936595.1 Thermoleophilia bacterium
GATCCTCAGCCGCCTTCGCCTCCTGCGCACGCCGGCGAAGCTCGAGTCGCTCGTCTCGCGCGAGGCGGCCTTCCTCTACAACAACCTGCTGCTCGTCGCCTTCGCGCTCACCATGCTCTGGGGCGTCGCGTTCCCCCTTCTCTCGCAGGCGATACGCGGCGAGCCGGTGACGGTCGGGCCGCCCTACTACAACTTCTTCCTCAAGGTGTTCGGCCTGCCGCTCCTGCTGTTGATGGGGATCGGCCCCCTGCTCGCCTGGAGGCGCGCGTCGTTCCGCTCGCTCGTCCGCGCGGCGCGGTGGCCCGGGGCGTTTGCGCTCCTGGTGGGCGGCATGCTCCTCTTCTCGGGCGCGGGATCGAGCCCGCCGGGCGTCGTCGCCTACACGTTCTCGGCGTTCGTGATGTCGGCGATCGTGCTCGAATTCGTTCGCGGGACGCGGGCGCGCAAGGACGACTCGATGAGCTGGCTCGGTGCGTTCTCGTCGCTCGTCACGCGCAATCGCCGCCGCTACGGCGGGTACGTCTCTCACGCCGCGGTCGTCCTGCTCGCGATTGGCGTCGTCGGCTCGAGCGCGTACGGCAGCACCGCGACGAAGCATTTGCGGGCAGGCGACACGATGAGCGTCGGCGGCTACACGGCGACCTACCTGAGCACGACCCTGAAGCACGAGGCGAACCACGACGCGTTGCGCGGGCAGTTCGCGCTCTCCTATCGCGGCAAGGACCTCGGCATCGTCGCTGCCGGGAAGAATCACTACAACGTCGAGCAGTTCTTCTCGAACGCGGTCGGCATCCACACGGACTGGCTGCGTGCCGAAGACGTGATGCTGATCGGCGACCAGTTCGACAAGGACGGCTCCGTGTTCCTGCAAATCGCCGTCAACCCGCTGATCGACCTGATCTGGATCGCCGGCGGCGTGTTCCTGTTCGGCTCCTTCGTTGCGATGTGGCCGGACGCACGCGAGGAGCGAAAGCTCGCGCGGCGCTCGCTCGAGGTGGCGGCTCCGGTGCCGGTATGAGCGTGCTCTTGGTGTTCGTCGCGGCGTTGGCGGCGCTCGGCTTCGTCGCGTTGCCTCTCCTGCGCCCGCCAGTCGCTGTGGTCGCCGACGATCCGGCGCGCGTCGCGCTGCTCGAGGAGCGCGACCGGGCGATCGCCGCGCTCAAGGAGCTCGAGCTCGACCACCGCGCGGGCACGATCTCCGACGGCGACTACCGCGCGCTCGTCGGCCGCCTGCGGCGGGAGGCGACGGAGGCGCTGCGCGCGACGAGCTCGAGGGCCGGGGCCTGATCCGGGGGAAGGCGCATCTGTTGCTGCAGGCGCTCGCGCTCTCGGGCGTCGGGCTGCTGCTCGCGCTTCTCGGTGTCCAGGTCTTCTCCGGCGGGAGCGGCCGCGGGCTCGACGCCGCCCTCGCGGCGGGCAAGACCGCCGCCGCGCCGGACTTCTCGCTGCCGCGCCTGAACGGCGAGGGGACGCTGCGTCTTCGCTCGCTGCGTGGGCACCCGGTCGTCCTCAACTTCTGGGCGTCGTGGTGCATCCCGTGCAAGCAGGAGGCGGGGCTGCTCGAGTCGGCCGCGAAGAGCTATCGCGCCGACGGTCTCGTCGTCCTCGGTGTCGACGCCCAGGACTTCCGCAGCGACGCGCGGCGGTTCGCCAAGCGGTACGGCCTCACGTACCCGATCGTGCGCGACGGGAGCGGCTCGACCCTCGCGCACTACGGCGGCACCGGCTTCCCGGAGACGTGGTTCCTCGACCGGCGCGGCAACGTCGTCGGCGAGCACGTGAAGGGCGCGTTGACGCGTGAGCGGCTGGCGCGCAACATCGCGAACGTGCTTGCGCGGTGAGCACGCGCACGTTTTTCGTCGTCGCCGTGCTCGCCCTGCTGCTCGCGGCGCCGGCGGCCGCGAGCGAGCGGCACCCGACCCTCGCGGAGCTTTCGCACGAGGTGATGTGCCCGACGTGCAAGCAGCTGCTCGAGCTCTCGCACGCACCCGTCGCGGACCGGATCCGTGCGTTCATCAAGA
This sequence comes from Thermoleophilia bacterium, assembly GCA_025936595.1. GTDB lineage: Bacteria > Actinomycetota > Thermoleophilia > Gaiellales > Gaiellaceae > PALSA-600. The sequence continues at coordinate 2,022 of JAICTB010000256.1, forward strand.
CGCGCATCGCGGCCGGCGACACGAAGAGCGAGATCAAGCAGCGCCTCGTCAGCGAATTCGGCGAGGCGGTGCTCGCCTCGCCGCCGCGGCGGGGCTTCGACCTGCTCGCGTGGCTGCTCCCGCTGCTCGGCCTTGCCGCCTCCGCGACCGTGGTCGCGGCGATCGTGTGGCGCTGGCGGGCCGGGTCCGCGGCGGCGCCGGACGGCGAGCCTGCCGATCCGGAGCTCGCGCGCCGGCTCGACGAGGAGCTCGCGCTCCTCGATGCCTGATTACTGTGCCGTCCTGCTCGCGGGGTAGCGGGGCAGGCCGTCGTCGGGGATCGGCTCCCAGACGGCCGCCGAGTCGACGAACTGGCGGTACGAGGGGCGGACGCCGGGGTCGCCGTCGAAAGCCCCGAGGCGGATGCCGATGATCTCCGGGTCGTCGGGATGGCGGCTCCAGAGCGCCGAGCCGCACGCGGAGCAGAAGAGCTTCGCGAAGCCGTCGCCGGGCTCCCAGGCCTTGATCAGCTCCTCGCCCTGCGTGACGCGCAGCGAGCCCGGGACGATGCGCGCCGAGGCGGCGGCCGCCGTGCCGGTCCGCCGCTGGCAGCGGGTGCAGTGGCAGTAGCCGGCGCCGGTGAGCGGCTCCGTGACCTCGAAGCGCACGCCGCCGCACATGCATCCACCCATCAGCACGGCCTCAGCATATGCTCAGAGCGTGGCTGCGATCGAAGACGAAGCGGAGCTGCGCGCCGTCATCGGGTCGCCGACCGAGCTCGTCCAGGGCAAGATCGCGGACCGGCTGAACGCGCTGACGCGGCAGTTCATCGAGCGCTCGCCGTTCGTCTGCATCGCGACGGCGAGCCCTGAC
>JAICTB010000150.1 GCA_025936595.1 Thermoleophilia bacterium
AAGCCGCTGAACTGGATGACGCCGCCGACCGTGATCGAGCACACGGACGGTCTCGTCGTTGTCCGCAAGCGCGCCGGGCGCAGCGAGGACCGTCTCGAGATCAAGCTCGTCGAGGTGCTCTCCGACGTCACCCACGACATGGGCGAAGCCGCAGGGCTCGAGAAGGACGGCGTCGAGCGCGACCTGCAGCTTCTCCTGGCCGGCAACCCGACGCACATCGACCCCACGCTGCGCCTCGTCAAGCGCGAGTGGCCGACCGACGTCGGCCCCGTCGACCTGATGTGCCGCGACGAAGACGACGTCTGGGTCGCCGTCGAGATCAAGCGCGTCGGCACGATCGACGCGGTCGAGCAGCTGACGCGCTACCTCGACTGCATCCGGGTCGACCCATCACGGGCCGACTGCCGCGGCTACCTGGTCGCGCAGCAGATCAGGCCGCAGGCGGTCGCACTGGCCGAGCAGCGCGGCATCGCGTGCGTCGAGGTCGATCTCGCGGTGCTGCGCGGCGAGCGCGAGCCCGAGCTGACGCTCTTCGCCGTTTAACTCGCGAGAAACCGTTCGTAGCGCGCAGATAGGCGGTCGCGGTCGGGCCGGCTCTGTGCGCGCGACGGCATGTTCAGCGGCGTGTCGTGGAACTGCTTCAGGAGGTCGAGCATCGGCCCGTCCTCCTCGTCGAGCAGGCGCGACGACACGCGCACCCGGTAGTCCGGCGAGACGCCGACGAGGTTCTGGTCGAACGCCCGGTGGTGGATCGTGCACAGGCTGATGCCGTTGGTGACCGCGGCGGCGCCCTCGTCGAGCGCATCGCCGGTGATGTGAGCCGCGTCGAGCAGGCGCATCTCCTTCAGGCGGCAGATCGCGCAGCGCTCGCGGTATGCCGGCAGCACGATCGCGCGGAACCGACCCTGGTGCAGCCGCACCTTCACCTCGCGCGTTGCGTATCGCCGCGAGACCTCGTCGAGGAGCGGCACCGGCTCGCGCTCGTCGAGCGGGCCGACCATCGCGCCGGGCGCGAGCTTGACCATCGCAGTGCTCGGATCGTCAGCGATCACGTAGAACGGGTAGTTCGCCTCGTAGTACCCCGGTCGCGTGCCGACGAAGTAGACGATCGGGACGCCGAGCTCGAATGCCGAGCGGAGCGCGCGATTGTCTGCCGCTCCGCTCGCGCCCGACCGGTACGCATAGAGAAAGCCGTCCTCGATCGCGGCGTCGGCGTACGGCGACTTCCACGACGTCTGCACTGCGAGCGCCGCCGGCCCGCGCTGCACGCCCGCCCGGAAGATTCCTTTCATGTGGCTGAAGAACGGCACGCGAACGCCCCGGAAGGCAATGCCGCGATCGAGGCCGCCGCGCAGCGGCAGCTCGTCGCCGAACTCCGCCCGGAGCACGTCGAGCGCGGCGAAGCACGCGATCCGCAGGGACTCGTCGCGCTCTACCACGAGTCGATCCTAAGCGAAGTACCAGGCGAGCAGCCGCGCGCCCTCCTCGTCGATCTGCCGCTGCCACTTCCGCGGCAGCGGCGTGAACGGTTGGACGACGAGCCGCCGCTTCTCGATGCGCCAGGCGCCCGCGACGAACCCGTCGACCGTGAATGTGTTCTTCGTCGTCGCGTTGCGCTTGTTGAACACTGCATCGACGTACTCGGGCGGAACGATCCGGGAACGATCCCGGTGCGCGAGGAGGATCGAGTCGAAGGCCGGCAGGAACCGAACGGGCGCGTGCACGTCGGCCGCGGCACGCCTTGGGCGCGGCACGTCGAACAGGCCATCGTCAACCACCCGCAGCCCCTCGAGCGCCGGATCGATCTGGCCGAGCCTGAAGCCGGTGAACTGCTTCACGTCGTCGCGCGTGGCGGGACCGTACGCCGCCAGATACGCGCGGACGACACGGGCGGTGCTCACCACCGGGTCAGGCAGCGGCTTCGGCCAGAGGATGGACGGCGACGGCTTCGTGTGCGGCCATGGCCCGAGCGGCGCGGTCCGCAGGTACGGCAGCGTCCGCCAGTCGGGCACCGCGCGTCCGCGCTGTGACTCGATGTACGACGAGGCGAGAAACGGAAATTCTCCGGCGCTCATCACGTGCAAGGTCGTCCGGAACGCCGCGGCCTTGACGAGGGAGCCGTCGCGGAGCCGGACAGTCAAGTGCTCCTTGCGAAAGCCGGCAACGCGCGACCACAGCGCGACATACGGCGACGGCGCATACTGCGCCTGCAACGCAACGAGTCGAACTACGGCCGTGGCGACGTCGATGCGCTTCCGCTCCAGCAGCATCTGCCGCAGGAGCAGCGTCCGGTTCAGCTCGCGGAGCGTCACGGCACGACGACGGCCTTCAGCAGGTCGCGCGGTGGATCAGCAAAGAGCGCCGGCAGGTCCGCGAGTGAGACGCGATGCGTCACGAGCCGCTCCCACGGATACGCGCCGCTCGCGAGGAACCCGAGTGCCGCGCGCACCGTCGCCGGCGTGTGGTGGAACGAGCCGCGAACCGTCAGTTCCTCGTAGTGCAACCGGTAGGCGTCGATCGGCGGACGCGCCTCGCGCGCGAGGCCGCCGAACACGAGGACGGTCCCGCCCGGGCGCACGAGCTCGACGGCGTCGGCCCAGGCCTGCTCCGTCCCGGCCGCCTCGAAAACGACGTCGGCACCCCTGCCGTCGCCAGCCTCCGCGCCGAACGCCTCGATGAGCGCACGCCGCTCCTCACGGCCGCCGACGATCACCGGCCACCCGCCGGCGTCCGCCACGCATGCGGCGAGCATCAGCCCGATCGGGCCGGCACCGAGAATTGCGACGGCGTCACCGGCCTGGATGCCCGCCCGTGCGACGCCGCGCAGGCAGCACGCGAGCGGCTCGACCATCGCCGCCACCTCCGGCGCCACGCCGGCCGGCACCCCGTGCAGGTTGACCGCGGCGATCCGCGCCGGGACGAGGATGAAGTCGGCGTACGCACCGGCGAGGAACGAGAGCTCACGGCACTGCTCGCCGCGCGCGCAGCCGTCGCACGCGCCGCACGGCGCCGAGTTCGCGGCGACAACGCGATGGCCCTCGACCAACCCGCAGAACTCATGACCGAACGGCGCCGGTGACTCGCGCAGCAACACGGGATGGCCTCGCCGGAAGGTCTTCAGATCGGTGCCGTCGGTCAGCGCGAGCTCGATCTCGACGAGCACGTCGCCCGGCTCAGGTTCGGGCTTCGGCACGTCCTCGATCCGCAGGTCGCCCGGCGCGTACAGGCGCGCAGCCTTCAAGGGACGAAGACGACCTTCAGGACTTCCCCGCGGCGGTACAGCTCGACGCCCTCGAGGAAACGGTCGAGTGGCAGCGTCGTCACGTCGGGAAGCACGAGCGTCGGCAGCAGCTCGATCGCGTCGCGGAAGTACGCCGGCGTCGCCGAGCGCGAGCCGACGACGTGGAGCTCCTTCCGGTAGATCGCGTCGACCGACACCGGCACGTCGTGCTCCGGCGCCGCGAAGACGAGCAGCGTGCCGCCCGGCTCGAGCCGCTGCAGCGCCTCGCCGATCCCCGCGGGCGCGGTGATCACCGCCGCCCCCACCGCCCCGTCCTCCAGCTCGGCCCCGAGCATGTGCGCGTGCGCACGCCGGTCCTCGCGCGGATCGAGAGCGACGACATCGTCGCCGCGCCGCCGCAGAGCCTGGATCCACAGCTGCCCGATCGCACCGCATCCGACGACGAGCACACGGCCGCGCGGCACGGCCTCGGCCGCGCGCAGCACGCACGCGAGCGGCTCGACCCACACGCCGTCGTGATCGTCGAACGTGTCCGGCAACGGAACGCAATGAGTCGCGCGAATGGACTCCGCGAAGCCTCCGGGCTCGATGCGCAGCTCGCGGAACTCGCCGCAGGTCGACTGATGACCGGCCAGGCAGCGCTCGCACGTGCCGCACGGCACGCGGTGGATGACCGTTACCCGCGCGCCGTTCTCGAGCTCGCCCGCGATCTCGTGGCCGAGCACGCTTCCCGAGGCGGCATGTCCAAGCTTCTCGACGTCGGAGCCGCACAGCCCGCAGGCACGAACGCGCACGAGCAGCCCCGGCCCGCTCGGCTCCGGCAGGTCGGCGAGCTCCGGTAGCCCGTCGGCGTCGAGAACGACCGCGCGCACCGCCCTATCGTAGGCGGCACGCGCGGTCGAAACGCACAGGCGCTAGAGGCGCACCGGGAACGAGACGAGGCGGCGCGTGGAGACGCCGCCAAGCAGGCTCTCGCCCGGCTTCCGTGCGCGGACGAAGACCGCGAGGATCTGCTGCCGCGGCGAGGCCGGGAAGCTGCGGTCCTGATGCAACGTCATCGTCGCCCAGCCGTCGGCGCCGGACGGCGTCTCGGCCGGGATGGAGAACTGCTGGAACGGGACGGCCGTCACGTAGACGAGCGCGCCGGAGACCGAACGCCCGCTGCACGCCGAGACGTGGAAGCGCAAGGTGAGGTCACTCGTAGAGCGCGTGATCACGCTTGGCGCCGCCGTCTGACCGTCCACGACGAGACGTGCGGGCTGAGAGATCTTGCTCACGTCGATCGGCCCGCTCCCCGAGGGGCAGCCGTTCACAACCGGCGGTGGCGTTGTCGCCGCCGCCTTGACGACCGCGGTCTCGTTCGACGTGGACTGCGTCGAACCGTCGTCGTTCTTCGCCGTCACGCGAACGCGCAGCGTGTCGCCGACATCGGCCTTGCGCACGAGGTACGTCGAGTTGTCCGCGCCCCCGATGTTCGCGCAGCCGGCGCCCTGGGCGTTGCAGCGGCGCCACTGGTACGAGTACGTGATCGTGCTCGAGCTCGTCCACGAGCCGTTCGTCGCCGAGAGCGTGCTCCCGACCTGAGCCGTGCCCGAGACCTTCGGCTCCGCCGTGTTGACCGGAGCGGAGCTGCTGGCCGCGTTGGACAGGCCGGCGACAACGAGCACCGTCACTGCACCGGCGGCGAGCAAGGCCGCGAGATTTTGCCTACGAGTCATCGATACTCCTCTTTTTGCGTTGCGGAGCGGGCGCTTCTGCACCCTGGTGAGGCAACGCCCGAGGGCGCCGCTGGGTTGCGCTCGCCCCGCCGATCGGGCGCTACAATGCGGTCGCGCGGGGCTATAGCTCAGCTGGGAGAGCGCCTGGATCGCACCCAGGAGGTCGGCGGTTCGAGCCCGCCTAGCTCCACCTCGAAAAGGCCCGCACAGCGGGCCTTTTCCTCGTCGGTGGACGACGATGACGGATCTACACGTCGCCGCGTGGTCAAGCTTTGGTCAAGAACGCCGCGGGACCCACTCGGTGGAGTAGGAAACGGCGACGCACGGCGTTTCTTTTGGCAGGCAGACGCTGACGTAACTCTGTTAGAAGCAGCCCGCTGTTCGTGAACACGAATAAGGCTCTGGTTGGGCCGGGTTGCGTCAGCGCTCGGCGTTCGGATCGCCTCCCGGCCCGCTACGTGCGCAAGCGGTATGCGGCGACGATCGCGTCGGCCTCGGCCGAGTGACGATCCAACGGTCGCTATGCGCGTGGATCACCTGCGGGTTCTTGCGCAACCAGGAGCGCAGGGTCTTGTCCGAGATGTCGAGCGCCTTAGCGATGTCCTTGGCCGTGACCTCATCCGGCCAACCAGTGAACGGCATGGAGACAAGGCTAACGAGCCGAGCTGACGCGATGAATCACGCTCGGGAAGCGCAGAAACCAGCGCGTACGAGCGCGATTCGCGACCTAGTAGCCCTCGGACGAAGAGTTGGTCGGATCGCGGTTTACGCGGCTGGCGGCAGTGTCTTGTTGAGCATCTCGATCAGGTGCTCATAGCGATCGACT
>JAICTB010000123.1 GCA_025936595.1 Thermoleophilia bacterium
GAGGTCCTGCACGACCTGTGCCGCACGCCGCATGTGCTCCGCCTCGGGCTCGTCCCCCGCGAGCCGCAGCGCGACGTACGACTCGGCGGTCGTCGAGAGGTCGGCCGGTCCGCCGTAGAACGTCGCGAAGCTCCCGTCCTCGCGTTGCCGCGAGCGGATCCACCGTGCGGTCGCGGCGGTCTGGCGCGCGTCGAGCAGACCGAGGTAGTGGCGCAGGAACAGGTCCTCCGACTCGATCGTCACGTTGGTCTCGAGCTCGCCCTTCCAGTAGCCGTCGGCATGCTGGAGCGAGAGCAGGTGCTGGCTCGCTCGCTCGAGCGCCGCCTCCGCCGAGCCCGGCGGTCTCGTCTCGACGACGGTCATGCGGCCGTCTCCAGCGCTTCTTCGCGGGCTTGCGGGCACGGCCCGTCAAGGGCGGCGCGCGCGGCAGCGAGGCCGCTTCGGACCGCACCCTCCATCGTCGCCGGCCAGCCGGTGTCGGTCCACGCTCCCGCGAGATACAGGCCGGGGACGGCGGTGCGCGGGCCTGGACGGAGCGCGGCTTGCCCCGGGCGGCCGCGGAACGTCGCGCGCGGCTCGCGCGTGACGGCGAAGTCGAGCAGCTGCGCCTCGGCGGCCGCCGGCAGCAGGCGCTCGACGGCGGGCACGAACTGCCGCTCGAGCTCCGCGCGCGCAACCCCGATCTCCCGGTCGGCGCCCGAGATCGAGACGCTGACGAGCTGTCCCTGCTCCACCTCGGCGGCATCCGTTCGGTCGAACAGCCATTGCACCGGCGAGTCGACGGCCGCGGCGAACGGCTCGGGGAGGACGGGCCTGTCGTAGTGCAGGTGGACGTTCACGATCGGGCTGTGACCCAGCTTCTCGAGCGGCTCCGGCGAGAGCACGTCCGGTGGAAGGAGCGCGCCCGCCGCCTCGTGCGGGACCGCGACGACGACTGCGTCCGCCTGCTCGGAGGCATCGTCGAAGCGGAGCCGGAGCCCTCCGTGCTCCCGGTCGATCGTTCGTACGCGCGCACCGGTGACGATGCGTCCGCCCCGCTCCTCGAGCGCGGCTGCCGCCGGCTCCGCGTGCAGGCGTTGCAGCGGCACCGCAGGGACGCCTACGTCGCAGCCGTCGTTGGAGTCGAGCAGTCCGGTGCGGAACACCTTCGCCGCGAGCGCGAGCGAGGCCTCGTCGGCATTCAGGTTCAGCGTCGGCAACGCGATCAGGTTCCAGAGCGCGTCGACCGCACGGTCCGACTGCCCGTGCGCCCGCAGCCAGCGGCCGAACGTCTCGCCGTCAAGCCGCGGGTCGGCCGGGTCGAGCGTCCGCAGGGTCGCAGCAGCGCGCGCGGCGGCGATCCGCTCGCGCAGGTCGAGGTGGTCGTAGCGGAGCAGCGTCCCGCCGAGGTGAAGCGGCGCAGGCAGCCTGCCGCGCTCCAGCACTGCGCGGCGCCCACCCTCCGCAAGCACCGGGATGCGGAGCCGCGGCTGCAGCGCGAGCAGGCGCTCCACGCCGATTCGCCGCAGGAACGCGCGGTACTCCGTGCAGCAGCGCAGCGCAACATGCTGGCCGTTGTCGAGCCAGTGGCCCTTCCTGCGGATCGAGAACGTGGCCCCGCCGAGTCGCGGGCGCGCCTCGTAGAGCGTCACGGTCGCGCCGGCGTCCGCGCACTCGAGCGCCGCAGCGAGCCCCGCGAGGCCGCCGCCGACCACCGCTACATGCAGCTCGCTCAACGCAATCCTCCCGCGACGCCGCGCACGAGCAGCCAGCTCTTCGTCCACCCGCGCAGCGACGGCCGCCCGTCGAGCACGGTCTCGGGATGCGCGGCGATGCGCCGGAGCAGATAGCGGTACGAGCCCGCCATCGCGAGCACGGCCGCGGCGCTTCTGCGGTCGAGCAGCGGCACCAGCCCGAGGCCGCGCCGCAGCCGCCCGAGCGCGCGCTCCGCCTCGAATGCGACAACGAGCTCCAGCGGGCCTTCGAAGGTGCCGTCGAGCGCTGCGCAATCGAACCGCGCGAGGTCCTCCTCCGGCAGGTAGACGCGGTTCCGCGCGAGATCCTCCGTCAGGTCGCGCAGGATGTTGCCGAGCTGGAGCGCGATGCCGAGCTCGTCGGCGAGCGGCTCGGCCGCGTCCCTGCTCTCGGTCTCGAAGACGCCGAGCGACAGGCGGCCGATCGAGCCGGCGACGCACCTGCAGTAGAGCTCCAGCTCCGCAAAGGTGGCGTAGGTGTGCCCGCGCACGTCCATCTCGGCGCCGTCGACGAGCTCGTCGAAAGCCGAGAGCGGGATCGGGAACCGTCCGGCCGCATCCCTGACCGCGACGAGCACCGGGTCGTCACTGCGGTCGATGTGCGCGAGCTCCGAACGGAGCTGCGCGAGCTCCTCGAGCTTCTGCGCGGGCGGAAGCGCCCCGTCGGCCACGTCGTCGATCCGCCGCGCGAGCGCGTAGATGGCGAAGATCGCGTCGCGGCGGCCGCGCGGCAGCAGGCTCATGCCCCGGTAGAAGCTGGAGCCGGACGAGCGCGTCGTCCGGCGGCACACGTCGTACGCGGCTTCGGCGGCGGTCGCCGTCATACCAGCACCCGGAGGGTGCGCGCCACGCGGCGGATCCGCCCGCTGCGCGGCGTCGACCCCAGCACGTCGAAGCGTGCGGCGGCGAGTGCGTCGGCGGTGGCGAGCCCGCCCCCAACGTAGCCTGCGACTGCAACGCGGGCCAGGCCGCGCAGGCGGCTGACCAGCACTCCTCCCTCCTCGAGCAGTGCACATGCGCGCGCGGTCTCGAATGCGACGAGCGCCCGGAGCTCCTTGGACGCCTGCGGAGCCGCAAGGTCATCCGACTCGACGCCGAACCGCGCCAGGTCCTCGGCCGGCAGGTAGATGCGGCCGCGTGCGAAGTCCTCGGCGACGTCCTGCAGGTGCTCCAGGATCTGCAGCGCGGTGCAGACCCGATCCGAGAGCGCGATCCGGTCGGCGGTCGCGGCGCCGAACACGTGCAGGACGAGCTCCCCGACAGGGTTCGCGGACAGGTCGCAGTAGGCGAGAAGCTCCTCGTAGGTCTCGTACCGTGCGACGAGCTGGTCGCGGCGGTTCGCCTCGATCAGCCGCAGAAACGGCGCGCGCGGCAGCCTCAGCCCGCGGATCGTGGGCATGAGCCGAACGAGCAGCGGGTGCTCGGGCGTGCCGTCGAACGCGCGGCCGAGGTCCTCCTCGAACCGGTCGAGCAGCGCGAGACGGTTGCCTTCCGCCTCGTCGCCCAGCTCGTCGACGAGCCGTGCGAAGCCGTAGATCGCGCGCAGGTGCGAGCGCGTGGCGCGGCCGAGCAGAACCGGGGCGACGGAGAAGTTCTCGGTCCCGGCGCGCTCGAGGATCGCTTCTTCGGCGGTCGGTGCTGCCGCGGTGGCGGCCCTCATTCTCCGACGACCTGGATGAACACCTTGCGCGGCCGAGAGCAGTCGAGCTCGCAGAAGAAGATGCGCTGCCAGCGGCCGAGCATCAGCTGCCCGTCGAGGATCGGAATCGTCTGGGACGACGAGGCGAGCATGCCGGAGCGCAGGTGCGACCAACCGTTCGGATGCAGGTCGTCGTCGTCGAGACCATCGCGCCGGATGGTCAGGTCGTCGTGGCGGTAGTACCTCCCTTCGGACGGCGCGAGCTCGGCAAGCAGGTCTGCGAAGTCGTCGAGGAAACCGCTCTCTCGCTCGTTGATCACGATCGCACACGTCGTGTGCGGCGAGTAGACGAGCGCCATTCCGTTCGTCACGTCCGCGCGCTCGACGACGCCGAGCACCTCATCCGTGACGTCGATCAACTGCGAGCCGTGCTCGGTGACGAGGTCGTGGTTCTCGAAGACGTGGTTCACGAGCCGGTTGCCCTTCGCCCGCTCGTTCCGTTACGCGCTGTGCCCCTGCGTCTTGCGTCCGGTTCCGAATTCACGTCGTTTCTGCCCTCCGATCGACCTCACGACATTCTTCCACGCGCGGTCAAGGCGAATCTATCGATGCTTCTAGCCGCACGCGACCTACTCAAACTAACGAAAAGCGGAGGGCATGTCGCCTGGAAGGCAAACGGGCCGATCTCAGGGGCCCGTCAGCAGGGCGAGCCGGGCTCCACGAGCCCCGTCTCGTAGGCCAGCACGATCGCCTGCGCGCGGTCGCGCACATCGAGCTTGCGGAGGATCCGGTTCACGTGCGATTTCACCGTCGCCTCGCTGACGAACAGCTCCGCCGCGATCTCCGCATTCGAGCGAGCGCGTGGGAGCAACTGGAGCACGTCCCGTTCGCGCTCGGTGAGCTCCTCGAGGCCGGGCGCGGTCGCCGAGCCCGGCCGTGGACGGCGCACGAACTGCTCGATCAGGCGCTGCGTCACCGAGGGCGCGAGCAGCGCCTCCCCACTCGCGACCGTCCGCACTGCGTCGGCGAGCTGCCGCGGCGGCGCGGATCGCGACCGAGCCCGTCTGCTTCGTCTCGACGAGATCGAACGGCAGCTGTTCGAGGCCGTCCGCGAACAGGCGCTTCCCGGCGCCGAGCACGACCGGGTACACCATCAGCCGCATGCCGAGGAGCGCCTTCGGGCGCAATCCGGAGGGAGTGCTGCGTTGACGCGACGGCCCGCCGGGGCTCCGCACGGAGCCCCAGCGGCCTTCGTCAGGACGGCTGCGTCGACGAACGTCTCTCGCCGCGGTCACGCATCTCGTCGGGCACGCGGTCACCGTCCGGGACCTCGTCCCTCTCTCGTCCGAGCGCCTGGTCGGAGGCGTCGTCGCCGAGCAGCTCGTCGAACAGTGCGCGGTAGTTCTGCATCGCCTGACGCAGGTCCTCCGTCGTCGCCTGCCCGCGGTCCGACGCGCGTGAGATGTCTCGCGCCTCGCGGTAGTTCTGGACGACGTGCGGGTGGTCGACGGACACGTCTGCCGCCCGCTGCTCGAAATCGTCGGTCGGATAACCCCGTTCGGCCATCACCGACGTGACGAGGCCGTCGGCCGCCGCGACGGCGGGCGCAGGCGAGTCGACGAACTGCGCCTGGATCGCCTGCCACTGGCCCACATACCGCTGCCGTGCCTCGGCCGGAAGCGGCCGGATCGCCAGCTGTTCACGCCGCTGCTCCCGCGCGGCCAGCTCCTCCTCCGCCTGCCGCGTGCCGCCGAGCCTGTCGGCTGTGCGGTCGTACTCGGGCCCGAAACGCTCGTGCAGGTTCCTCGTGCGCCGAGCGGCGAGCGCGCGCCACGCAATCGCTGCGAGAACGACGACCACCCCGATTGCAATCAAAACCCAGCCCCATGCGGGCATGTTCGTTCCTCCTTATCTAGAAGCGGCCACGGCCGAACGCGCCCAGCAGAAGCAGCACGAGCACGATGATCACGACGATCCAGAGAATGGACATCCAACCTCCTTTCGCATCCCGGACTACAACGTCGCGAGCTGCCGCAGAGGTACGACATGCGTGACCGTGGAGGGTTCTACGCTTCGACGATCACGGGCGTGCCTGCCGGCGCGAACGGGAACAGCCGCCGCATCACGCTGTTCGGGACACGGACGCAGCCGTGCGAGGAGGCGTGGCCGATCGACCACGGCTCGTTCGTCCCGTGGATCGCGATCGGGCCGTCCTGGACCCAGACGTGCTGGAGCGCCTCCGAATGGGCAGAGACGCCGAGCGCGTTCGGACCGAAGGGGCCGCTCGCGTCGGTGAGGATGTAGCGCTCATTGATGAAGTAGCGGCCGCGCGGTGTCGGAGTCGCCGGCGCGCCGACCGCGACCGCGGTCTCGAGCACGAGCTTGCCCGAGCGATACGCGCGCAGGCGTCGCCTCGAAAGGCTCACGACGATCCGCGACCGCACGCGATAGGTGCGCACCGCCCAGGCGCGCACCCAGCCGGTCGTGCCGTTCGGGACAACGGCGAGCTGCACGCGATACCAGCCCGTTGAGCAAGCGGTGCTCCGATAGGTGCCGATCACGCCGAGCACCTGCTGGAAGCCGTTCTGGTCGGCGGTGCCGAGGCGGGCGACCACGCGAGAGCTGCTACGGGGTGCCGCACGCACGATCGCGTTCTGCTGCAGCACGGCTGCGTAGGCGCCTGCGGACGAGTCGAGCCTGACCGAAGCGGCGGCGCACCGCTTCGCCGACACCACGGTGCGGCGCGGAGCCGCTGCGCTGATCGTCGTCCTGGTGCCCAGCCCGGCCGGATACGCGGCCTGCTGTGCGTGCTCCGACAGCTTCGCGTCCCCCGTCCCGCCGCAGGCGGCGGCGACGAGCGCGAGGCCGGCCAGACCGCCCACACCCAGCAGCATCCCGCTCAGCCGAGACCGCCGACCCTGCATGGGCGGAGCGTACCCGCCGAAACGGCGTTCCGCATGCCCCACTCCCGTCCCTCGTTCGAGGCACATCGGGAGGACTGCGCGAACAGCCTGATCGTCGATGGTGCGTCGAAGCGCCGCGTACCAGGATGCCGGTGTGGAAGGAGATGGAACAGTGAACGCGAGCAGCCGGGATCGTCAACAACAAAGGGCCACGTCCGTCCATTGCGCCGAGTGCACCTGCTCGAGCGGCCTGTATTGGCAGGGATGGCGCGCCTTCCGGGTCGACGACCCCGATACCGATGAGCCTCCGGCGCTCGCGTTCTACTGCCCGAGTTGTGCCGC